>CALEIL010000599.1 GCA_937876435.1 uncultured Bacteroidota bacterium | reverse complement strand
ACCAGCGTTTCAATGAGTACCGCAGTTTGGATGGTCATGTGCAGACATCCCGCTATCCGGGCACCACGGAGTGGTTTACTTTCTCCAAAACGTTCCCGCAAGGAGATTAGTCCCGGCATTTCAGCTTCAGCCAATTCGATTTCCCGGCGTCCCCAATCCGCCAATCCAATATCTTTGACCTTATAGTTTAGTTTGGTATCTACAGACATAAAAAATATTTGTGTTAATGAATTTTTTTAATAAATGCAAAGGTACTATTTTTCATAAAGTTCCCGATACACATTCATGATTTGTTCCGTTACTTTGAAACTGTCAAACCGCGATAAATGTTTTGTTACCTCTGCAGGATCCGGTCTGGAATGTTGCAAACTCCATTCGATTCCTTCAGCGATCGAATCCACATCCCGGGGGTTGACGTACCGGGGTAAATCTCCCCCTGCCTCCGGCATCGAACTAACCGATGAAGTCACCACCCGGCTTCCACACGCCAGTGCCTCTGCCACAGGAAGCCCAAATCCTTCGAAAAGAGACGGATACAGGACGCATTCTGACAATCGATAAAGATAGGGCAAGTCTTCAAATGGTACACTGGACCGGAGCTGTACCTTATCGCCAATGCCCTGTTTCCTGATATATTCCGTCAATTGCTGTTTATATGCATTGCCTTCTCCAAATATCAACAATGGGATGTTGTGTGGCGGAGGCAATCTCTCCCACGCCTGAATCATCGCCAGGATGTTTTTCCTTTTCATCAAAGCACCGACGTACAACAGGTACTGGTCCGGAAGAACGTATTGTTTTTTTACCGCTGGAAACCGGTCCGGGGCTATATATTGAGCATCAAATTGCCGGTCAACAGGCTGATAAATCACTTGAATTTTTGATGGATCAGCTCCAAACCGATGGATCAAATCGTCCCGGGTCGCCTGGCTGATAGCAATAATTTTGGAGGATTCACGAATGCTTTTTTGCGTTTTCATCCGATAGACCAGACGGTCATGCCAGGGGAAGTCATCCGTCTCCTTGTCAAAAATCACGTCGTGGATGGTGACAACGGATGGGATACGGGTCTTGTCTATGTCAAACGGTAATTCATTGGATAATCCGTGGAATATGTCAATCCCTGATTTTTTAATATCCTTTTTGATTCCAAAACTTCTCCATAAAGGCTTTTTGCCAGGTGGGGTAATGATCTGATAGTTTGCGAACAAATGCGAATAGGTGGCCTGTATGCGCGGCGTGAATAGCACGTAGTCTTCCTCCGGGTAAAAGGATTTCAGATTGTGGATTAACGTTCGGGAGTAATTTCCCAATCCAGTCCGGTTTTGAAATGCACGTTTGGCATCCAATCCAATCTTCATGTGGTCAGGTTTGATTCCGATACAGGTACAGGATGCAGCAGAGCTGGTTTGAAGTCGTTTTTAGCTGCCTCCCGGAGTAATTCCGTCGTTTCACGAATGGTTTGTTCGATCGGGATAAATGAGAAACCCAGTGATTTGATTTTTTGGTTGGAATAATGAAAATTTTCATAAGCATTTCGGACGCTGTCGGAGGTAATTACGGGTCGGATCCCTGTAAGCTTAGATTTAATATATTCCATATTCACTATCCCTCTGGCAATCCACCGCGGAGCCAGCCTGGACACGGGAGGGACATCCAACCCCTGCGCCATCCAGGTAAATATATCCCGAAATCTGTAGTTGGATTCATTGATCACGTATGCTTCGTTGACCCGGGAAGTCGTCATCATGGATACCGCTATCCGGGCCACATCGCGGACGTCTACAAATCCCGTACTACCGGGTGTATAATACTTTAATCCCTTGAAAATTTGCATAAACAACTGGCAGGAAGAGGATTCCCAGATTCCGGCACCCAGTACGACGGTGGGATTGAGAATTATCGCATCCAGGCCTTCGGCCATGCCTCGCCAAACCTCGATCTCACCGAGGTGCTTGCTCCTTCCGTAGTGCGAGGTGTGTTTGTCATCCGTCCAGGTCGTTTTCTCCGATATCATTTCACCGTTTTTGACTTTGGCCAGCGCGGCGATGGATGAAATATGGATTAACCGGGCGACCTGGTTTTCAAGGCAGGCGTTCACCAGATATTCTGTCCCCCGCGCATTGATTTCATACAACAGGTCTCTGTCACCGGGCGAAAATGACACGAGTCCCGCCGAATGGATCACCCGTTGGCTACCTTTTGTGATCTCGTATATTTTATCGACGTCATCCAGGTCTGCGGTATGCCAGTCGATCATGTGCTGGAAATCCTGGACCAGCGCCATTTCGCTATCTGGCCTTCGAATGGCATGGATGTTCTCATACCCTTGTTGGATCAGTTCACGGAGGATATAACTACCGATAAAGCCGGTTCCACCGGTCACCAATATCTTATCGTTTTTATTCATTCTTTCAGCAGTTCCAGGGTATAATGAGCCACGGAGTCTATCTGGGATTGGGTTAGTACGTTTTTAAATCCCATCATTGTGACCCGGCCATTTTTGATGATATCGATCCGACCTTCCACGGGCAACCGGGAACGGGAGAGATCGAGGGCTCCACTGGTGGACAGACTTCCGTCCGCTCCGTGACAATTGACGCAGTACACGCGATAGATTTCTTTGCCCGAAGTCAGATCTTCCGGTTGGTTACACCTGGTCAACCCCACGGCTATGCACAAAATGCCCCAAATGACGACTCTCCTCTTATTCAATATCATTCAGCGTTTTAATTACCGCGGTCAGTAGTTCTTGAACGCTTTCATCGTTTTTGGACTGGGCGTACACCCTGAGGACCGGTTCGGTACCCGAAGGACGAATCATAATCCAGTCTCCGTTTTTGAGAATGTATTTGAATCCATCCAGATTTTCTTCCCGGTCTACCTCGTAGGATCCAAATTGTCTGATAGGCCGGGTCTGGAGATGATTCAGGATAATTTGTTTTTTGGTTTCACTGAGGTGGAGGTCGTTCCTGTCGCAGGTAAAAGAGCCCACTTTGTCGTACAAATCCTGAATCAGTTGTGTCAGGGATTTTCCTGATTTGGCCATGTACTCGAAAATTACCAGCCCGATCCAGATTCCGTCCCGTTCCGGTATATGGCCAGCTACTGCGATCCCTCCGGATTCCTCACCGGCGACTACCACGTCTACGGACTGCATCAATTCAGCTATGTATTTGAAACCTATCCTGGTGATCTCTACCTCCAGACCGTACATGTCGGCCAGTTTTTTCAACTTGTCGGTGACCGAAAATGTCACAATGACTTTGTCTTTTATCTCTTTGTACTGGTATAGGTATTCAAGCAACAACAGGAGCAAGTGATGCGAATCGACAAATTTTCCATGTTCATCGTACATGCCGATCCGGTCAGCGTCCCCATCGTTGGCCAGTCCCACATCGTATTTGCCCGGATTATCCCGAATCAGGGAAGCCAGTTCCTGGAGATTGCGATCAATGGGTTCGGGGGCCTGACCGTCAAACCAGGGATTGAATTCACAGTGCAGTAAATCAGCTTGCGGGAATAGTTTTCGAATAGCGTTTTGTCCTGCCCCGTACATTCCGTCGTAGGCAATCTTCAAACCGGATTGGTGGATAGTTTCCAGGTCAAACGAAGCCCGGACTTTGCTCAGATACAATTCTTCGAGGTCCTCGAATTGGACCTGATTATTTTCTTTGAGTTCATCCAGGGAAAGCACGGGGATAGTAGCCTTGTCCGGAATCAGATTTTCTACTGCTTCCACCTCTGATGGAATGCTGGGTCCGCCAAATCGGGATTTGAGTTTGAAGCCATTGTAGGAAGGGGGATTGTGGGAGGCCGTAATGACTACACCCAAATCGGCCTGGAGTTCTTTCACAGCCAGGGATACCATGGGGGTGGAGGAGAACCCTGAACTGCTCAATACGACCTGGATGCCTTGAGATCCCAGCACTCCGGCCACCAATTCAGAAAAAGTCTTCCCCTGGAACCGGCAATCATATCCGATCACTACTTTTTTCATGCCCTGGTCGTTCATGTAAGCCGCCGTTCCTTCGGCCACCCTGCGTACATTTTCAAATGTATAGTCATCGGCGATGATGGCTCTCCAGCCGTCGGTTCCAAATTTTATCTTCATGGTCTGTTCGTTTTTAATAGTCCCAATATAGATATTTCTTTGAATATCGGTAGAGATCCTGGAGGAGTTTGCGCATAAAATCTTCCCGGGAGGATGACCTACACGCGGTCGGGTACTCTCTCTCACCCAATTTCCTGGAATCGGAAAAAAAGGGATCATTCTCCTGACTTCTGGCCGTTGAGGGGAAGAGACTGGCAATCGATATTACTATTGTTTTAAATAAACTACTGGCACTTTGGAGGGCAAAAGGATGGAAGGGTTGTTGATTTGATCATTTGGCGGTTCAGAACTTAAAGGATCGGTCCATTCTTCCGACGGTGCCTATCTGCCCACCCACCGGTAAAGGCAGGCAGGTGTACGGATTTCCATGTGACATTACGCCATTCTCTCCGATTGAAATCGAGGGCTATAAGATAAGCCGGGGCTAGGGCTCCCGGTTGTTTCAAATTATCTTACCTTTATGATTCATGTTGGCGTAGAATCCAACGTCAGGATCAGAAGAGGGGCCTCATACCGATTGAGGAATAAAAGAATATTAGATAATATATGACCAATTTTAAGGATACGTACCGGCACAGGGGCATGCGTCGACAATTGATCAAGGCGCTTCGGCTTAAAGGGATTGAAAATGAACGATTGCTGGAAGTGATGGGAACACTTCCCAGGCATTTTTTTTTCGACACAGGATTTGACGACTGGGCGTATAAGGATGTCGCTTTCCCGATCGGAGAAGAACAGACCATCTCTCAGCCATACACGGTAGCGTATCAAACCAATCTCCTGGAGGTTCAGAGAAATGATAAAATTTTGGAAATAGGGACCGGTAGTGGGTATCAGGCGGCCATACTTTACGAACTGGGAGCCCGGGTGTATACCATCGAACGACACGAAAGTTTATACGAGAAAACCAGTAAAAGGCTCCGGGAGCTGGGGTACGATAAGATCCGTACGTATCTGGGAGACGGATATAAGGGTCTGCCTCGTTTTGCTCCGTTTGATAAGATCCTGATCACGGCGGCACCGGATACCATTCCGGAAGAACTCCAAAATCAATTGGCACTGGGAGGCTATTTGGTTTGCCCGCTCGGAGGACAGAACGAATCCCAGCAAATGATCCGGTTGACCAAAACCGATCATCAGCCAAAGATAGAACGGTTTGATTATTTTCGGTTTGTGCCGATGGTGAAGGGGGTGAGTAGGGACCCGGGATCAGGGACCAGGGGGTAGGAATCAGGGATTAGGGACCCGGGGTTAGGGACTGGGGACCAGGTGTTAGTGATCAGCAGCTTTACGCATTTGAGCAGATAACCTGTAAAGTTCATGCTGGGGAAAAGATTCAGTGGATTTGTTTATTATGACTGCAAATTCAATAGCCTGTTTCCAGGCATCCAATTTTATATGAATATTTGGAAGCCATGATTTTAGGAGAATTGAAAAAACCAATATATTAAAATTATTTTTTAGAATGGAAACATCTTAGGTTCTTTTGAATCGAAATTTTAGTGAACCTGATCCCTAGTGTGCGGAAATTTAAGTAGCTATCAATGTTTTTTAAAATATTTTTTGA
>CALEIL010000598.1 GCA_937876435.1 uncultured Bacteroidota bacterium | reverse complement strand
TGATTACCAATAAAAAATCAAAGATTAAATACTTAAACAAGTGTCCAACATCCTGACCATATTCTCCGGTTCGATGGGCCATTATCGGGGTTTAATTAATTTTATTTCCGCGAATAAAATGGATCATCTTTTTTCTTTTGTATCCCATTTGGAAGGTGGAATGCAAAGCGAGCATCCCGTTTACCGGGTACGGTCCATACCGGCTTATCTCAATCAGGAGTTTAATCTGCAAATCCCTTTGATGCAGCAATTGAAGCTGAAAGCGGAGGATGTTTTCTCAAATCGGAGAAAAGCGGAACTCCTACAACTTATTGTAGATATGAAACCCGATGTCATCCTGCTGGATAATTTCAATTATACAGATGCCCTTATGGCTGACAAACGGGGTATGACCCAAAAGACAATCTAAGTCGTTACTTAAACCACCGGACTTCACCCCGGTCAAAAAGTATTACGCACTTATGGAGTTACTGATATCAAGAATCAGGATTTGATTATTTTGTGTCACGATATATGGGCTTGGGCAATTCTTAATTCTCAATTCTCCATTGCCTCCAGCTCTTCCACCAATCCGGCCCATGCCTCCATCACCTGATCGAGTTCTTTTCTTAACTGGTGGTGTTTCTGGGTGATGTCGGAAGCATTTTCTGACAGGTAAAATTCAGGATCCATCATTTGTTTTTCACTAGTTTTAATGCCTTGTTCCAGTTTATCGATTTGCTTTTCTTTCTTACTAATCTGATTTTTGAGCGTTTTTTTCTTCTCAAACAATTCTATCTTGTCCTCTTTGGATAGAGTAGAAGGTTTGGCATTTCCAGATTTATTACCCATTTCAATGGCCCGCATATTGTCCTCTTCCCGCTTCATCAGGAAATACTCCACATCACCCAGGTATTCTTTTACATCACCTTCCCGAAATTCGTAGGTTTTGTCTGTCAGACCAGCCAGAAGATCCCGGTCGTGGGATACGATCAGCAGTGTTCCGTCATACGATTGCAACGCTTGTTTGAGAATTGCCTTCGTTTGCATGTCGAGGTGGTGGGTCGGCTCATCGAGTACCAGAAAGTTGATGGATACCAACAACATACGGGCCAGAGCCAATCTGGTTTTTTCACCTCCG
Source organism: uncultured Bacteroidota bacterium (assembly GCA_937876435.1). GTDB lineage: Bacteria > Bacteroidota > Bacteroidia > Chitinophagales > Saprospiraceae > Membranihabitans. The sequence goes on along the minus strand of CALEIL010000598.1, from coordinate 12,555 downwards.
GATAACACCTTGATCTTTTTCTCGACATCCTCTCCGCTAAACAGAAATGCTCCCAGAATTGACCGGACTTTGGTCCGCATATTGGGCGGTGCCTGCGATAGCATGAAGGACAATGGGGTGTCGTTTTCGGGTAAAAATTCGACCTGATTTTGAGCAAAGTAGCCCAAATCTACGTTGGTGCCCAGGGTGACGCTTCCTTCGGAGGGAGCCAGTTCTCCTACGATAATTTTGGTCAGGGTGGACTTGCCCTGTCCGTTCTGACCTACAAAAGCTACCCGGTCACCCCGCAGGATTTCCATATTGACGTGATCAAAAACGGTATGCATCCCAAACGATTTACCGGCATCGGCTATTTTCACCACTTCCTGGCCCGATCTGCGAATGGGCAGAAAATTGAGATTGATATGGGAATGGTCTTCTACTACTTCCTCCAGGCGCTCCATCTTGGCGAGAGACTTTTCCATCGACTGGGCCATGGTAGCTTTGGTGGCTTTGGCCCGGAAACGTTCGATCGTTTTTTGTTTTTCTGCGATCAGTTTTTGTTGATTTTCATACGCGGATTGTCGGATTCGCATCCGTTCCTCCTTTTCGATCAGGAAGTTGGAATAATTGGTGGAATAATATTCAATCTTTCCCGACTGAAGTTCGTACACATCCGTGATGATATTGTCCAGAAACTGTTTATCGTGAGAGATGAGAACTACAATACCGGGGTAATTCTTCAGAAATTTTTCCAGCCAGATGATCGAATCGATATCCAGGTGATTGGTCGGTTCATCGAGAAGGAGAACAGAAGGACCGGACAACAGCATCTGGGCCAGCTGGACCCTCATTTTCCATCCTCCGCTGAGTTTACCGGTTAATTTGTCCATAGTCGAGGGAGTAAAACCCAACCCTTTGAGGACTTTTTCCACTTCAGCGTCTATGTTTTCCACGCCGAGATAACCCAGGCGGTCGGTCAGATCGGATATTTGCTGGATAAGATCGTGGTAATCCTCGCTTTCGTAATCTTCCCGGACGACCAGTTTTTCATTGAGCCCGGCCAGTTTGGATTCGGTTTCATTGATGGCTTCAAAAGCCAGATTGGCATTTTCCCTCACCGTCAAAGACTCGTCCACGTTGAGATGTTGACTGAGATATCCCACGGTGTAATGACCAGGGATGTCGATTTCCCCTTCGTGTGGTACGATTTCACCCGTCAGTATTTTGAGCAGGGTAGTTTTCCCCATCCCATTTCTACCGACCAGCCCATATTTTCCTCCATCGCGAAAAGTACAATCGATATCTCCAAATAATACGCGGTCCCCAAAAAAGAGGCTCAGTCCCCGAACTGCAATCAAAATTGATTAGTTTAAGTTAGAAAAATCGGAAATGTTGGCGATCACTTCAAAATGGCCACCTTTGTTGTTCATAACCTGGGACCAAAGATCGTTGTTTTTTCCGGAGAATAAATAATTCTTGTCCATATTGGCAAGCACCCATGACTTGTAAGCCAATTCCTCCTCCAGTTGACCTGGTGACCAGCCCGAGTATCCGATGAAAAACCGGATGTCTCCGGAAGTGATCACCTTATTTTTAAGAAGAAATTTGACCTTTTCAAATTCTCCGCCCCAAAAGATTCCATCATAAATTTCGACGCTGTTTTCCACCAGATCCCCTTTTCTGTGGATAAAGTGGATGGTATCGTGGGCTACGGGTCCGCCGAAGTATAGTTTCATGTCCTTCTCCGGAAAATCTTCCAGCAATTCATCCACCCTGATATCCATGGGTTTGTTGACGATAAATCCCAATGCCCCTTCGTAGTGAAAGTCGCACAATAAAATAACAGCCCGTTTGAAGTTGGAATCCAACATAAACGGGTCTGCGAGGAGCAATTTACCGGTTTCTAGGCCATATTTCATGTCCGACGTCGTATCATTTTATATCAAGTGAACCTCAGGTTTTCCCGGGTTTGAACATTAAATTACACATTTACAACGAAAATGTTTGAACGTTTCGGTCAACCTTTTTCAACATGCCTTGCAAGATGCCCCCTTTTCCACCTACCTCATAGAACTTGCTTCCTCCATCGGCCAGCATTTGTTCCATGGTTTGCTTCCACCTGACTGGTGAGGTGAGCTGGCTGATCAGGTTTTCCTGTATCTCATCTGGATCAGTAGTAGCCCGGGCTGTCACATTCTGGTAGATCGGACAAATCGGCCTATTGAAATCCAGTTCTTCGATGGCTTCTGCCAGTCTTTCCTCAGCGGATTCCATCAAGGGAGAATGGAAGGCCCCGCCTACATTGAGCACCAAAGCCCGGCGGGCACCGGCCTCGCTCAGGTGCCGGACAGCCGTTTCCACCCCGGTAATCGATCCTGAAATCACCAGTTGACCCGGGGAATTGTAATTGGCGGCTACCACCACGTCATCGATATTCCCACAGACCTGCTCTATGATTTCATCTTCCAATCCCAAAATAGCTGCCATGGTTCCTTCGGTTTCATCTGTTGCATCCTGCATAGCCAGTGCCCTTTCATTGACCAGTAGCAGGGCATCTTCAAAACTCAGGACGCCGGCTACGGTCAGCGCCGAAAATTCCCCCAGGGAATGGCCGGCCACCATTTCAGGAGTTATTCCATGACCCTTGACCAGGGCGGTGATCACGGAATGGATGAAAATGGCAGGTTGGGTTACTCTGGTCTGTTTGAGTTCATCTTCCGTGCCTTCAAACATTAACAGGTCGATATCCCAACCCAAAATTTCATTGGCTTGCTTAAACATCTTCCGGGCAGTAGAGGAGGAGTCATACAATCCCTTTCCCATTCCACTAAATTGGGCTCCCTGACCGGGAAATAAAAAAACATTCATCGGTTTAATTCCATTTAAAGTCAGTAATTCTCCGGCTTAATCGCAATATACACGGTGGTCCGAGGTATATTTGTAATCCGGAGCAATGCGTTTCGTCTAAAATTAAGGAAATATCGTATAAAAATATTTTTATACCTAATTTATTCTCATTCTTTAGCGTCATCATGGTAAATACAATCATCGACAATAAGTATTACAGGAACGCGCCCGTATATTCCTATGCCACCAGGTACTCCACACCTATTCATATTCTTTTTTGGATGGTATTCCTTACTGCGCTTGTAATTCTGGACAGGAAAGAACTGGACATAGTCACCAATCTAATGTCCAATTTCGTTTTGACGATCTTTTTTGCAGGTATCGCATACGTCAATATCCTTTACCTGATTCCCCACTATCTTTTTACGAGGAAAACATTTTTATACGTGGTTTTTCTGATTATGGGGATCGTACTCATCACTCCGGTCTACATCAGCATTCAGCTTCTGATATACAGACACTATCCGGATAAGATCAATCTGTATTATACCAATATCAGTTCTATTATATTGCTGGAGGTTTTCGTGGCCATCATTTCGTTGCTGTACGCCATCATCATAGATTGGATGAAAAAGAGGTCGGAGGTGCTCGAATTGTATACCACCAACATTGAAACGGAACTCAATTTTCTTAAAACCCAGATCAATCCTCACTTTCTGTTCAACACATTGAACAGTATATACGCCTTAGCGCTTAAAAAATCAGACGAGGCACCCGATTTGATACTGAAATTATCGGAAATCATGCGCTACATGCTTTACGATTGCAATGAAGACAGCGTCCCCCTGGATCAGGAGATCAATTACCTCAAGAATTATCTGGATCTTGAAAAATTCAGAAAAGGGAATAACAATCAAATCGTTTTTACGGTAGAGGGTGATCCGGAGGGAAAATCGGTGGCTCCGCTCCTGTTTATAACCTTCGTGGAAAATGCCTTCAAACACGGAGTGAATAACGTAGACCGGGGCTACGTGAGAATCCATTTTCGTATATTGGAAAATCGGTTGTATTTTGAAATGGAAAATAGTGTTTCCCCTCAGATCCACCTCTACAAGCTCCAATCCGGAAGTGGAGGAATCGGGCTTGAAAACGTCAAAAGGCGATTGAAATTAATATATCCGGGGCAACACAATCTGGAAATCATCAAAAATATCGATACATTTCGGGTAGAACTTACCATCAATTACAAAAATTAATGAACTATGATCAATACTATCATCGTTGACGACGAGCCGTTGGCCATCGAAATACTGGAAACTTATCTGAAGGATTACGAGGACTTTGAACTGATCGGCTCTTGTAAAAATGCTTTGGAGGCCAATAAATTGCTCAAGGAAAACAAAGTCGATGTCATGTTCCTGGACATTCAAATGCCCCAACTCAACGGCATCGAATTTTTGAAAATTCTGGACAATCCTCCCCTGGTGGTTTTTACCACAGCGTTTAAAGAATACGCGCTGGAGGGATTTGAACTCGACGCCCTGGATTATTTGTTGAAGCCGATCAGCAAAGAACGGTTTGCGAAGGCAGTGGAAAGGATCCGAAGCGACGTTGGAAGAACTTCAGAAGCATTTGAAGAAAGTATTTTTGTCAAATCTGATAAAAAATTGCATCGTATTTTTTACGATGAAATTTATTTTATCGAAGGATTGAAAGATTACGTGATCATCAAGACGGCCAAATCGAGGATCGTGACTCTGCAAACCATGAAGAGCCTGGAAACGAAACTCCCACAGCAGATTTTCAGACGTATCCACCGTTCTTATATCATCAACCTGGATAAAATTCAATCCGTGATAGGTAATTACGTGGAGATAGAAATCAACGGGCAAAAGTCCAAGTTGCCCATCGGTAAAATATACCGGGATGATCTGCTCGACATTGTGAATTCACGCAGATTGTAATGAATGAAAGGCTGGTACTCCTGCTGGGTACTTTGGATATCAAGCCCGTGAGATTATCGCCTGTGGCGGGGGGTGATATCAATGATAATTTCCGGGTTTTGACCGATCGTGACCAGGATCTTTTCGTCAAAATGAATCGGGAAAATCGCTCAAAATCGGTTATCATGGCCGAAGCAAAAGGTCTCGAGATGATGCGGTCGGTAGGGGTGGACAATATCCCCGGGGAGATTCTGATCGCGGAGAGCGAAGCGGATGCCTGTCTGGTCATGCCGTACTATGGAAAAACTAATCCATCTACTGGGGCAGAATGGATCGTCTTTTTTGAAAATTTAGCCCGGATGCATCTGGTCACGCACGAGGTTTTCGGTGGATCGGATAATTTCATCGGGTACTTGCCCCAGATAAATTCACCCCGCAACAATTGGGTGACCTTTTTCATAGAAAACAGATTGGGACCACAGATCGGGGACGCTCTGGACGCGGGCTATCTCGGTCCTCGCGATGAGAAAAGCTGGGACAATCTGAGAGAAAAACTGCCTCAGCTCATGCCCATCGAACGACCTGCGCTGATTCACGGTGATCTGTGGAGTGGTAATATTCTCCCGACGGATAGAGGGATCCTGATGATCGATCCCTGCCCATATTTTGGCCATCGGGAAATGGATTTTGCCATGATGGAATTATTCTCGGGTGTTCCAGTGCGGGACTACCTGGATTCTTACAACGATGTATATAAGCTGGAAAAAAGGTTGGTGGACAGGATCGAAATATACCAGTTATATTACCTATTGGTTCATCTCAATATGTTCGGAACCGCTTATCTCCCTTCAGTGAGACGGATAATGGAAAAATTTAGTTGAGGCAGAGAAATGGTCAATTTTTAATTTTTAATTTTTAATTTTTGATTGAGGTTTCAGGGCTTAGGAAGGTTGATTTAGAAATTTTTGGGAATTGCGATTTTAGTGATTTACGCAGGCCATCAAACGTCCCACACAATAGTGGAGACATCCCAACGACCATTAACCAACCCAGAAAATTATCAATTATCAACTTTCAACTATCAATTCATTCGACCACGGTCAGTTTTTGATTCCACACATTATCCCCCGATTCGGAACGCAAAATATAGACGCCGGAGGACAGGTGATCAATCGGCACTATGGCCCCCCGGGTATCGGCTTCCAATTCGTACGAGTTGTATTGCTTTCCGGTCATGTCCAGGATCATCAATCTGATCGGCGCATTGGTAGCAGGCCATACGAGGGTGATTTCATCCCTGGCCGGGTTGGGAGAAATACTGGGTGTAACCGGAATCTGATCGGCAGGATCTTCATCGCTTCTCCACGGTATTTCAATTTCCTGATCCGGTAGTTGGATGACACCGTTTTGAGTATGCAGTTTCAGATTGCGGAATATAAATTTGACGGCATTGGATTTTGCCCTGAGACTTCTGAAACCCTCTACCTCATCCTCCACGATTATCTGGAGTTTGAGCGCAGTACCAAATCCCTTTACACCTACCGAACGGGCGCGGAATTCCCCAGCCACCACCTGCCCATCACCATCGGCGGGAGCTTTCAGGGACATGGTTGGCTGGTGGGATTTCAACCAGTTTTCTTCATCCCTGATGACCTCGACCTGAGAAGAAGTCAGCGATTGGCCTTCGATTTTCACCTCGGTTGAAAAACCGGTTACGTTGAAAAGTTTGTGTTCTTTATCCCCGATATTAAACTCAAAAATAATATCTTCTCCTGGTGCCACACCATCTTTGGAGCGAACGATCACGACTGGGACATCCATCCAGGTGACTGGATCCGCATACAATCCGTGGGTGTTACCGTAATAATCTGAAATGACCTGAAGGTCAGCCAGTGCGACTATCCCGTCTCCGTCCGCATCCGTATGATGAATATCTTTTCCTTCAAAATTCAGCCAGGGATAGCTCCATTGTTTTTTCCATACGGATCCTTCGGGTCGGGGAGGTCCGCTTTCCCCGATGTATCGGGCGATCGGCTCAACATCTGCCAAATCCACCACGCCATTTTGATCAGTATCACCGGGCCACACACAATCGGTACAATTTCCCCGGAAAGGAAAAGGGGATGGTAAAAATCGTATATAGTGCTGGCTTTCAAAGATTCCGTTCTCGGTCTGATAGGAAAATTTGATTTTAGCTTTGTCTTGTCCCTTGAATCCACTACTGGGGGTATATACCAGAGAGTGGCCATGAGAGTTGACGGTTAATATTCCCTGATCCGGCTGTTTGACTATGCTGAGCTGGTAATCTTTATTGGGTGTGAAGAATGGGATTGGGTAGGCCACCGAAGGATCTACATAAAAATCGAACTGATCCCGGGCAGGCTGGAAGTGATCCACAAATACATCGACCGTTGTGGTATCGCAGCGCGGATATGCGCAACTGATATACTTAAAACTGGCTTTTCCATAAAAGCCTGGTCGTGGTTTGATCTCCACTTTACCTCCACCCGTTCTCTTGACCTGGATATCTGAAGAGGTAGATAGCACCGAATACACATTGAGCCAGAAATCGTTATTGGTCAGCGTGACCTCGACTGTTTTTCCGGGATGGAGAAATACTTTATCGCCCGTATTGAGCCTGTTTTCCCCCCATTTATCTATAAAATTGATCTTATACAACAGGCTTTTCCCATCGGAATCCCTGAACATGATTTCATTTTGTCCCATATCTCTCAGGAACAAATCGACATTGAAGTAGCCATTGCCGTCGGGGTAAACATTGTCAATGGTGGAATAGACCAGTTGATAACCAGCATGGGGCAATGGTAATGTCAGTTGTTGTTCGAGGACCTCGGAAAGTACGATGGTATGTGCCTGTTCGGCCGGATCCATCACAAATACGGTGACCTTGGCCTCATCGCAATGCATGGATTTATCGCACGCAGTATAGAAAAAGTGATACAAACCGGGACTCTGGGCGGTCAACCGGATGTTTTTACCTTCGATGGTGGCTTTTACACCTTCTTCAAATGGAATATCTGATAGCTGGATATTCGAGTAGGTCTGGTCATTATCCAAAACCCGGAGCGTAGAAGTCTGGCCGGCGGTGGTAATAAAATAATCTTCCTGGGATTTGATGAATTGATTTTTGATGGCATACGCGTGGATTTCTCCATCAGCCGTGAAAACGATCGTATCGTATTCGGCTATTCCTTTGTTCCTGTATGTGAGGAGGTATCCTCTGCCTGCCTGGTTGAAAGACGCTGTCCCCACGGTAGGATGTTTCAAAACTCTGGGGGCTTGAATGGTATTGATATTTTTAAGCCAGGTCTCGCCAACGAGAACTTTTTCGGTCTTGTAGTAGGGCAAAGGTTGGGCAGAAATCACAGAGAAGACCATTGGGCATAGCCACAAAAGCAAGGCTAAGACGACAAATCTTTGGGGATTTCGTAGGTCCATGGAAATTATAATTTATCGCAATATACAGTTTATAAGATTATGAATATAAATATCAACGAAAATCTTTGACCGGGAAAATTGTTAAAATTGAAGCTTGTAAGAGTCCGGGGGCTTCGAGGGATCGACCCGATATTGTCAGATCGGAAACGAACTGTATTGGGAGAAGGTTTCGCGACCGGGAATATTTGCATACCCGGCCACCGGGTTTCGTTGGCTCGTGAGGACTTCAGCATCGTCTTTGCCCGGATTCAATAGTTCTGGTGCATGAATGGTCAACAGCTTTGCCATGGCTGGTTTGTCAGACAGTTCCGCCCAAAAACTTAACGCTTTCTCTCCGATTTATTTTCCTGAATTAGCGATAAAATGATATTTTGGGCAGCATGGAGCATACCAAAGTCTTTCAGATCATCCAGGAAATGAGTCCGTCCGCGAGACATAAAATGGCGCCATTTCTGGTCAATTATACAGGAGGGGAAGACACATTGTCCTACAAACTTTACTGGCGGATATTGAATCATCTGGAATACGGTACCGGACCGTTGGACAAAGAGGTAGTATGGAGACAATTGTACAACGACAAGGCCTACAAAAATCTGACTTTTCGCAAGTTATGTGCCGATCTCATGAGAAACATAGAATCGGCGATGAGCGCTACCCAACTTCAGGAATCGATGCCTTTGCAACGTTTGTTGTACCTGACCTATCTGAAAGAAAACAATTTTGATCACGATCTGATCAAAAAGGAAATCGGCAAGTCCAATAAATTATTTTATGATGAAAGAGGAGTAGGGGATCCGGGATATTACCATCGCTTTAGACTGGAAGAATTGGGCTACGAAAACGAATACCGGTCGGGGTCTGCCTGGAAGAAAAGTAATATCAACAGCATCGATGAAAACCTCAACGCGTTTTTTGTACTGGAAAAACTCCGGTTGGCCCTCAGCATCTTTACCAGACAAAAATATATCCGCTTTGAAAAGGAACTGCCTTTTCTGGAGGTTATTTTTGAATTGGTGGCTTCCGGTAGAATGGATGAGTATCCGCTCATCAAGCTCTATCATTACGCGGTATTGACCTACCAGAGCGAGGACGAGGAATTGATGTATTACAAACTGAAGGAAGGGTTGACCAGCTTTACATCTCTGGCCGGAAATTCCTATTTAAGGGAATTGATCACGATTGCCCTTTCGTACTGCATCGGGAAAATCAATCAGAATCATGCCTCTTTTTACAGAGAGGCTCTGGACTGGTACCAGATTATGATTCGGGAGAACATGCTGATCGAGCACGATTATCTCGCAGCCACGACCTATCGAAACATTATCCTCATAGCGATCCGGTTGCAGGAATTTGATTGGGCGACCCAATTTACGCAGGATTATTCCATCTACCTCAAACCCGATACGCGGGAATCCACCATGATGCTCAGTCTGGGACAGATCGCCTTTAGTCAAAAGGATTACGATCAGGTCCTTAGGTCCCTCATGAATGTTAATTATATCAGTCTTTCGTACAACCTTCAGTCCAAGTTGATTCTGGCGGCCACCTATTATGAATTAGGAGAAAATGATTTATTGACCAATTTTTTAGCGACTTTCAGTACGTATCTGCGCAGGAAAAAGCAATCTCTGTCTACTGATAAATACAAACGCCATCAGAAATTTATCAATTTGCTGACACAGATCACCAGGACTCCCGATTGGGAGAAGGCGAAATGGAGTGATATCAAACGCCAGTTGGATTCCGATCAGGAAATCGTCTCATATACCTGGTTGGTAGAAAAGGTGAATGAACATTTGTGAATTATGGGGCGAGGGGTTATAACCCATTGGACGAGTTGGAAACTATCCAATAATTTTCAATTCCTTTTTGACCAGGGGACTGATCGCCATGCCCTTGACGTCGGCTTCGATTTCCAGTCGGTATTGGGAATGGACGCGGCGGAGAAACTTGGCCGTCCTGACAACTCCTTTCAGCAGAATATTTTTTGATTCCAGATTATCCATTTCTGATTTCAGGGGTTGGAAATAAAGGTCAAATGTCACTTCGCCAGGCTGATTGGCCAAAAGATGAATGGGGTCGTCGATGACCGTAGTTCCGAGAAGGTATTCGTCGATGAGTTTGTTGTGCTTCCGGCCGCGGCTGTATTTTTCGATCAGGCGCATCCTTATCTGGCTGATGGTGCTCTCCTGTTTACTTTCCAAAATCAAGGTTCCGCTGACTTTTTTTTCATGAATGAAAATATCTTCCGGTACATCTACCGTAATTCGAACACCTTCAATTCCGAGCCATTTCTTTACTTTTTTGAGCATAGATTTTCTGTTTTATGTGCTTCCACATAGTATAAAGAGTAAAATCGCAAAAAAAATTCTGCGCTTACAAAAATCTTTTATGCCAGCTGTCTTTCAGAGGAACCAGTTTACGGTCCTGCCAGTCGCCTTTCCGGCTCAGCGTAGTGTCATAGAACAAGGTTTCATCACTGATCACGCCTTTTTGGTGCAATCGGGCCAATTCCTTGTCTGAGGTTAACTGGATCTGCCCCTCTTCATTCACGTAAGCAAAATTCATCCGTTCGAAAAAATTGATGTTGATTCTCGATCCTATCTGCCGGATAAAATGAACTGAAGAATCGATGGAACAACCACTGGCTGCTTGACGGGATTCATCCACAGCCAGGATCAGAAAAAGATTATCTTCTACCCAGGCTGAGCTGTACAGCGGTTTGCCGTGCGTATTCCACTCGCTTTGCCATTTATCCAATTTCCTGGAGATACAGGCGATTTCCTGCTCATTGAGCAATCTGTCTGCCTGATATATCCATATCCGTGCCTCATCTGTGAGGGTTTGAGCATACGTTGTTTCCATATGTAATAGACTACCCCTATTTTTGGTTCTGCAAAATTAGCTCACTTATATCATACACCATAATACTTCCCTGTTTTTCTTTGGCTTTGATCCCATCCGACATCATAGTCAAACAAAAAGGGCAATTGACGGCAATGATGTCCGCTCCTGTTCCAATGGCTTCCTCGGTGCGTTCCACATTGATCCGTTTATCCCCCGGTTCGTCCTCTTTCCACATCTGCGCACCACCGGCACCGCAACACAATCCCCTGGAACGGGATCGGGTCATTTCAACAATCTCATTATCCAAATGTTCCAGAACGTCCCTCGGTGCTTCGTAGATTTTGTTGGCCCTCCCCAGGTAGCAGGAATCGTGGTAAGTAATTTTCTTCCCTTTGAACACATCTCCCTGTACCTTGATTCTGCCTTCATCAAGCAACGATTTCAACAATTCACTGTGATGAATGATGTCGTAATGACCACCCAGTGCGGGGTAGTCGTTTTTGATAACATTAAAACAGTGGGGACAGGTTGTCACGATCTTGCGCACCTCGTATTCATTGAGAATTTGGATATTTTGCAGCGCGAGCATTTGGAAAACAAATTCGTTGCCAGCCCGGCGCGCGGGATCACCCGTGCACATTTCTTCGTTCCCCAGAATGGCAAATGAAATCCCGGCCTGGTTCAAAATTTCCACTAATTTGCGGCTGATTTGTTGTGCCCGGCTGTCGAAACTCCCGGCGCATCCTACCCAAAACAGGATTTCGGGTTGCTCTCCTGCAGCTTTCATTTCCGCCATTGTTTTCACTTTCATTATTTCGAGTTGTGTTTTTTTTTTTGCAAAAAGGTTCATCGGACTCCATCTCTGGTCAGGAGTCTTTTTGGATCCCCGCTGTTCGTTCTTGGGGTCCCTGCCATACCGCGCCGGTATTTTCCATGCTGGTGAACATCGGGGTCCAGTCCGATGGTCCACTGGCGAGGGTGAGAATTTCATACCGCCGCATCTGCAATATTATATCCAGTGGATTGATCAATACCGGACAGGCTTCCACGCAGGCATTGCAGGTGGTACAGGCGTGGAGTTCTTCCGGGCTAATCCTGTCAAACAGATTTTTCCCGTCGTCATAATTTTCTTTGGTCATTTGGGGATTTTGATCCAGGTTTTGCCCGATCTCGGTGGCCCGATCCCGGACGTCCATCATAATTTTCCGGGGAGATAGCTTTTTACCGGTAATACTCGCCGGACATTCTGCCGTACACCGGCCGCATTCCGTGCAGGTATACGCATCCAGGATGTTTTTCCAACTCAGAGCCATCACGTCGCCAGCTCCAAATTCCGGTAAATCCCCCCCGGGATCAGAGTTGGGATCTTCCTCTGTAAGCCCCAGCATCGATTTTACTTCGTTCATTATTTCGGGCATATTTCGCATCTGACCTCTGGGGATCAGTCGGGCAAAATAGGTGTTGGGGAAAGCCAACA
>CALEIL010000597.1 GCA_937876435.1 uncultured Bacteroidota bacterium | reverse complement strand
CTTGCACCCTCCGTATTACCGCGGCTGCTGGCACGGAGTTAGCCGGTGCTTATTCCTAAGGTACCGTCATACCCCGATCAATCGGGGCTGTTCTTCCCTTATAAAAGCAGTTTACAACCCATAGGGCCGTCTTCCTGCACGCGGGATGGCTGGATCAGGCTCTCGCCCATTGTCCAATATTCCTTACTGCTGCCTCCCGTAGGAGTCGGGTCCGTGTCTCAGTACCCGTGTGGGGGTCCACGCTCTCACGCCCCCTACCTATCATCGTCTTGGTGAGCCGTTACCTCACCAACTAACTAATAGGACGCACACTCATCCATAAGCAGACCAGCCTTTAAATAAATTACCATGAAGCAATTTATCCACATCCGGTATTATTCACCGTTTCCAGTGACTATCCCAGACTTATGGGCAGATCGTGTACGCGTTACTCACCCGTTCGCCACTCGCCAGCGTCCCGAAGGACCTGCTGCCGTTCGACTTGCATGTATTAAGCCTCCCGCTAGCGTTCATCCTGAGCCAGGATCAAACTCTCCATTGTATTGTTGTTCGTATATATATACACCAGAATCCGAAGATTCCAGCGAAATACTTTCACGTGTTGTTTGATCAATTCCTGACTCTCTAACTAGCAAAAAATTTGCGTTCGTTATCGAAATCTCAAATTATTATAAACTTGGTTTCTTACCTTTAATTTCTCCCAATCTATCAAAGAACTTTTCTTCAAAAGCGGTTGCAAATATACAAACATATTTTTCAATCATCCAAATATATTTGAAAATATTTTTCGCAGCCCGTGTTTTCGAAAAGGACAACTAAGATACAAAAGATATATTTACCAACCAAATCATCCCCGATATTTTCCGGTACAGTCTCATTTGTTTGTCATAACGTATAAATACAAATTATAATTTTTTTTCAAAAAGATGAAAAATAAGTTTGCCACATAAAATTTGGGGGCATTTTGCGTCCGATTATGCTCCATATGCTCACCATCCGATAAATCACCACTGGGGATCAACCAGGAAAAATGCCCTCTAAAACGGATATTTTTGATACCAACCATCCCACATTGCGGTGGTGTCGTGGAATATAAGGAAAGTCTTTGCGAAATCCCGATGGAGGTACATCGGTTGATCTCCTGAAAAATCGGCACATTGGATAAAAATTTTGATAATATGGGTTATTCCAACACCGTGACAGGATTTCTGACACTGATATTCTTTATTACCAAAGTAGCCTTGTCGTATACGGGTCCCTGGAACCTCTTGTTTGGCACAGTCGGACTGGTCAATGTCCTGTGGAAATTATGGTTGATCATCGCATCCTGCCGATCAGACCGAAACTGGAAGATATTCCGGACGAATTGGACTCAACTATTATCGGATGTAATACTGACCCTGTTGTATTTCCATTACGGAGGGCTGATCTGAAAAGGTGGATCGCATGGGTTATTCCTCCCCCAGTAGGACTTGAAAAGCATTGTTAGGCACTTAGATTTTCCCAAACCAGGCAATTCAATCTCTTCCATAGAACCCGCAAACCTACGACTAAGGATTCCATATGAACCAAAGGAAACAATGCATCATCAGTGCGACCCTCAACACCGAATTAGACGCAGGATTAGACATGGGGTCTTTTCTTTGGCAAAATGGCAAACATCAAGGAGAACTATAATTTTGACTCCTTCTGACTCTGCAATCTCTGCCTGTCACACCGCTATCGCAGCCAGGCTCAGCATCGTGCTACATTACCACACTATGAATCCGAAGTTGCGTCCAGAATCTACAAGTTTACCCCAGGGCCAACGGGAGGGAGGCTGGCACGTACTGGCTGGACTTTCGAGCCGGAAGATATGAGAGTGGGAAGATTTGAGAGTGGGAATAATTTCAAAGCCTGTCTCCGGTTGTGACGAAGGCTGATTCCGGACGTCATTGTAAAAGACTGAAATTGCCAGGTTTACCTCCTGACCCCGATCAGCGGGAGGAAGGCCAGGCTTGAAAACATCATATAATAGCAACTCAGAGCCCTTCGAAACGTCTTACTGGATACATCAGGACCTATCGTCAATGAGTATTTGATCGATTATTGTCGGACTTACCCTTTGGAGCAGCGAGGTGGTATGGGAATCTGATTTTCAGAGAAATTGAAAATTATGAGATAGACACAGGAACACAATTCTCAAGACCCTGATAGGTTTGTTCACAAAATGACAAAAAAAATGGGATCGCCTGGTGGAGGGCAATCCCATTAAATTTGATTCGATCAAGGTTTATTCTTGTTTCCTTTGGAGTATTCCCGATCTTATCTTCTAACCTCTGGTCAACAAAAAAAGATCTATTCGTTTCCAACTTACTGGTACTAAAAGCACGAGAGGTTTTTAATTTATGCATCAAATATATAGACCACATATTCAGTACACAAGTTAATATAATAATCGGTCATAATTTGGAATAAACGGGATTATTCAGGGGATAAATTCATATATAATTTTTCATATTTTTGAATCTGGGTCAAAAAACCATGAACCAAACGGAGGATATTTGCCCCTCCAGCTTCCGATCAATAGCTTCTACCGTTATCCAGCCTCCAATGGTGATTTATTGATCGTCTGAAGCTCCAAATCACCTCTCTTTGATCCCTCCCTCTCCTCCTGGAAGACCTCGTTTATCAACGACGGGATTTTCAAAAAATCATCCCCGGAAAGAAAACCGGTCAAAATCCACCCAGAAAAAACTCATCTCATCCTTCCGGTTCCCTCCCGGTTGTTTTCCAAAGTTCAAAATTCCAGTGAATTATCGGTCTCCATCCCCCCAGTTTCCTCCATTTTTCCAAATGCTAAAAACTTTAACTATGTTTATTGTGGATTTATAGACCTTTTTATCCTTTTTATGACATAAGTCACAATCCATAAGGACTTTCCTGCCTAAATTGCACCCGAAATAAAACTATTCATCTTATGAAAACACTTCAAAAATGGGTATTGCCTGCCCTGATTCTATTTGTAATGGGATGCGGCAGTGATACCTCCACAAACCAATCAACTTCCACAGACAAAACTGAAACGCCCTCCCCCCAGAGCGCACCGAAATCCCAGGTAAAAGCTTCGGAACGGATCGATCTGGAAAGTAAAGGCGTCGGTCCGGTGACGTCGGTGAAACTCGATCCCGAGATTGACCGGAAATTAGCGGTCAAGGGCAAGGAAATCTACGAAATGATGTGTACCGCTTGCCACAAACCCGACTCCAAATTCATTGGACCGGCTCCCAAGGACATTCTCGAACGAAGAACCCCTGAATGGGTCATGAATATGATTCTGAATCCAGACGTCATGGTCAACGAAGATCCTCTGGCCAAAGACCTGCTCATGGAATTCAATGGTTCACCGATGGCCAACCAAAATCTGACCGAAGAGGAAGCACGAGCCATTCTTGAGTATTTCCGAACACTTTAATACCAAAAAAATATCAACGATGAAAACTTCACACCTTTCTGTTCTGGCTTTCGCGACCATTATATTCGCGAGTTTTGGGTGTAATTCACCCGATACTAAATCCAGTGGAGCCCTGACCTCCAACGCTGCTGAACGAACCTACGTGGCTCCGGGTGATTACGACGAGTATTACGGATTCCTGTCGGGCGGATTCAGCGGTCAGCTTTCCGTATATGGCATCCCATCCGGACGGCTCCTCAAAGTAATCCCCGTTTTTTCACAGGATCCTGAGAAATCATACGGATACAACGAGGAGACCAAACCCATGCTTCAAACCTCCCACGGATTCATCCCCTGGGACGATACCCACCACCCGGACATCTCCCAGACCAATGGTCAACTCGATGGCAGGTGGGTCTTTATGAATGGGAACAATACTCCCCGAATTGCCCGCATCGATCTCACTACGTTTGAAACCGCTGAAATTATCGAAATTCCAAATAGCGCCGGAAACCACAGTTCGGCATTCGTCACCGAAAACACCGAATACGTGATCGCCGGCACCCGTTTTGGTGTGCCCATTCCGCAAAAAGATATGGCCATCGCAGACCGGAAAGGGAATTTTGGCGCCAGCTTTTCATTCCTCAGCGTGGATCAGAATAGCGGTGAAATGGACCTGTCCTTTCAGATCCGTGTTCCGGGATTTGACTATGACCTGGCACACCCAGGCAGAGGGAAATCCCACGGCTGGTACTTTGTGACGTCTTACAACACCGAAGAGGCGCATACCCTCATGGAAGTAAATGCTTCCCAAAATGACAAAGACTTTATCGCCGCAATCAACTGGAAAAAGGCAGAGGAGTACATTCAAAATGGGAATTTCACCACAGAATCCTCCGAATATTACCATAATATATACGATGAAAGCACGCATACGGCCACCTCGACCGTGAAAAATGAAATCCGCGTGCTGGATGCTTCACAATTGCCTGGTCTGGTGTACTTCCTCCCCACTCCCAAATCACCCCATGGATGCGACGTCGATCCGACCGGTGAATACATCGTGGGGAATGGAAAATTATCCGCCGACCTGACGGTCCATTCATTTAGCAAAATGCTCGAAGCGATAGAGCAGGAGAAGTTTGCCGGAGAATCCTACGGAATTCCAATTCTCAATTTTGAAGACGTGCTGGGAGGCACGGTCGTACAACCCGGACTGGGACCACTTCACACTGAATTTGATGACAAAGGGAACGCGTACACTACGTTCTTCATCTCCTCGGAAGTGGTGAAATGGAAAGTGGGAACCTGGGAGATCCTGGATCGTCAACCCACCTACTATTCCGTCGGTCACCTGGCTATACCGGGTGGGAATTCCCAAAAACCTTTTGGCAAGTATATGATCGCCATGAACAAAATCACGAAAGACCGGTACCTGCCCACCGGGCCTGAAATGAACCACTCTGCACAACTCTATGACATCACCGGCGATAAAATGGAAATGCTCCTGGATTTTCCGACCATCGGGGAACCACATTATGCCTCGATGATCCCAGCTGAGATGATTCAGGCGAAATCCAAAAAAATATATATCCTGTCCGAGAATAAACACGCGCACGCAACAACGCGCGATGCTGACGTCCGCATTGAACGCAACGGAAATGAAGTCCACGTATATATGACTATGATCAGGAGCCACCTGAATCCGGACAACATCGAAGGCATCAAGGTGGGGGATAAGGTGTATTTCCACATCACCAATCTCGAACAGGATTTTGACGTCCCGCATGGTTTTGCCATGATGGGAGCCACCAACGCTGAATTACTCATCATGCCGGGTCAAACCGAAACCATGGTCTGGGAACCCCGTAAGGTAGGGGTCTGGCCATTTTACTGTACTGACTTTTGTAGTGCATTGCACCAGGAAATGCAAGGTCTTGTCAGAGTTTCCCCGGCTGACAGCAATATACCGTTAGCATGGTCCCTCGGAGATTAGAGGTAAAGGTAGTGTTTTCAATTTTTGAATTGGGTCAGTGATTTCTTATGACCTGGCCCAATTTTTTTTCCATCACAACCAATCCAGCTTATGAAAAAAGGAGGAATTTTAATGGTCATTGGATCCACTCTGCTCGCGGGACTATTTCTTTTTCCGTTGTGGACCATCATGCTGGGAGCCCCACAGTATCCAGACCCCCTGGGCATGAAAATACACATATCCAAGCTCGAAGGAGATGAACAATTTGACCTTCAAAACATCGATGGACTCAATCACTACATCGGAATGCGGCCGCTCCCCAAGCCAGGTGAAATGTGGGAATTTGACGTTTTCCCCTGGGTCGTGGGAGGGATGGCCGTCCTGGGAGTAGCGATCGGGATCATGGGCTTTTTTGGACTGATGAGTTACCACTGGTTTCTGGGGTGGTTTGTCCTGATGTCCTTCCTTGGCATTCTCGGCGTGTATGATTTCAATCTGTGGCTCATAGATTACGGCACCAATCTCGACCCCCAGGCCATTATGAAACTGACTCATCCGGACGGAACACCTATGACATACAAACCGCCTCTCATTGGTTTTCAAAAAATGCTCAATTTTGACGTATCTTCCTGGCCAGCCACTGGAGCTTATCTGATGGGATTGGGTATAACAATGACCTTACTGGCATTTTTTATCGGAAAAGGAGAATGGAAATCAAGAAGGGAAGAAATATCGCATAATGTATGAAGAAGATAATCAAAATCATAGCGGCGATTATGCTGGTGACCATAGGTTGTCAGATCCAACCAGACCAGGTCCGATATGGATCCGATGCATGCGTGTATTGCCACATGACTATCGTGGACAAACAGCACGCGGCTGTTCTGGTCACCCAAAAAGGCAGAACCGAAAAGTTTGATGCTATAGAGTGCATGGTCAACCATCTGAAATCGGAGGATGAAAATGAATATGGCTTGTTTTTGGTGACCGACTTTTCGGCCCCCGGCGCAATGGTCGATGCTACCGGAGCCACATATCTGATCAGTCTGGATATCCCTAGTCCGATGGGAGCCTTTCTATCTGGCTTTGCCGACAAAAACACAGCCGACAATTTTAGAAGTAAACACGCGGGCCGGTTATATACCTGGGCCGAACTGAATACCTATTTTAGAAATACAGACGGGATCATTTCCCAATAAAGTATTTACAAAAATGAAAACACAACCTGTGCAATGGTGGACAATATCGTTGCTCATCTGGCATTTTGCCTGGAATACCAGTTACGCTGGAACGATCCATGTATGCCCGGATTGCCCCACCACCACCATCCAATCGGCTATTGAACTGGCCCTACCGCACGATACGGTCCTGGTCCAGCACGGTATATATCCCGAATACAATATCGTCGTAAACAAACCCCTGGTTCTGCTGGGGATCAATAGACCAGTCATCGATGGCCAAAACAAAGGAGAGATCGTGCAGATTACCTCAGACAGCGTCACGATGGATGGCTTTCTGATACGCCGGGTACAGACCAGTTATACCGAGGACCATGCCGCGTTGCGGGTGATCGCAAGCCGGGATTTTGTATTGCAAAACCTCATCCTGGAGGAATTTTTCTTTGGCATCTACCTCCAAAAATCACACCACGGGAGGATAACCAACAACAAAATCCAGGGGAACGCCCGGGACGAGTTTGGATCCGGAAATGGAATCCATCTGTGGTACGCCCAGCATGTCCTGATCGAGGACAATGACATAGCAGGATCCCGTGATGGCATCTACTTTGAATTTGCGGACAGTTGCATCATCCGGAACAACTACAGCCACCACAACATTCGATACGGACTGCATTTTATGTTCTCCAACCACGACAGATACGAACACAACATCTTTGAGAACAACGGAGCCGGCGTAGCGGTCATGTTTTCCAAACATATCGATATGATTTCCAATATCTTTGCCAATAATTGGGGACCTGCATCGTATGGCTTACTTCTCAAGGAAATCTATGACGCAGAAATCAGGGGCAATAAGTTTATGAAAAACACGATCGGAATTCAAATTGAAGGTTCCAACCGCATCAATTACATCGAAAATGATTTTGCGGAAAACGGGTGGGCGCTCAAGATCAGGGGAGCAATTTATACCAATGTATTTACCCGAAACAATTTTTTGTACAACTCCTTTGACCTATCGTACAACAGCAAGCTGCACGACAATACTTTCGAGTCCAATTACTGGAGCGGCTATGCGGGATATGATCTCGACAGGGATGGGATCGGTGATATTCCTTTCAGACCTGTGAATTTGTTTTCCTATATTGTCAACCGCACACCTGAAAGCATCATTCTGCTGCGGAGTTTATTTATGGATATCATCGATTTTTCGGAGAAAGTCTCTCCTGCTTTCACCCCCGACAAACTGATAGATCCTTCACCTCTCATGAAAAAAGTGCCATGATCCGAGTGCAAAAACTGACAAAAAGTTTTGGAAGAAATGCCGTTTTGAAAAGCCTGGATCTTTCGGTGGAAGCAGGAGGAATCTATGCCATTTTAGGCCCCAACGGATCGGGAAAAACGACTATGATCAAGTGTATACTGGGCATGACGATTCCCGATAGCGGACAGATTCAAGTAGCTGGATTACCGGTCACCCAGAGCTGGAAATACCGGAAATCGATCAATTATATGCCCCAGATCGCCCAGTTTCCGGGCAATCTCCGGCTCCGGGAACTCATTCATATGATCCAGGACTTACGGGGGACTTCTGCGGATGAGCAGGAATTGATCGACTTGTTTGGGCTGAACCCTTTCCTGGGTCAGAAAATGGCCCACCTTTCCGGAGGTACCCGTCAGAAGGTCAATATCGTGCTCGCGTTTATGTTTGACAGTCCACTGATTATTCTGGACGAACCAACGAGTGGTCTGGATCCAGCGTCCCTGATCAAATTAAAAAATCTGATCCGGAAGGAAAAGGAACAGGGGAAAACCCTCCTTATCACATCCCACATTCTCAGTTTTGTAAAGGAGATCGCAGATGAGATCATCTATCTGCTGGAGGGAGAGATCTATTTTCATGGTAGTATCGAATCCTTGCAAGCGCTCACAGGACAGGATGATTTCGAGCATGCCATCGCTTCCATTTCAGATTCAAAAGTCAGAGATTATGTATAAGATATTGAAATACAGCTTTTATGATCTCATGCGAAGCCGGTGGAGCTACGTGTACTTCATTTTTTATCTCCTGCTGGGATTTGCCTTACTATTTCTAAATCACGATTTGTCCAAA
Source organism: uncultured Bacteroidota bacterium (assembly GCA_937876435.1). Classification (GTDB taxonomy): domain Bacteria; phylum Bacteroidota; class Bacteroidia; order Chitinophagales; family Saprospiraceae; genus Membranihabitans. Next base: position 5,026 of record CALEIL010000597.1, on the reverse strand, counting down.
GGTGTGATCACCATGATGAATGTCATTGTGGTGCTCGTTCCGCTCATCGGAACCATCTTTGGAATTATGTACTATTACAATTCGAGAGAGTTTACTGAATTGTTGCTGGCTCAACCGATCCGCCGGTCCAGCATTTTTTTGGGGCAATTTCTCGGGGTATCCGTATCCCTTACCTTATGTCTCGTTTTAGGATTGGGGATACCTTACATTGCTTATGGCCTTTTTAGAAGCGATGCGATCTGGCAGTTTGGTATGTTAATTCTGATCGGGTCGTTTCTCACCTTTATTTTTACCGCCCTGGCTTTCAATATCGCCATACACAACGAAAACCGGATCAAGGGATTCGGCTACGCCATTCTGCTTTGGTTGTTTATGGCCGTCATTTTTGATGGTCTGTTCCTGCTGGCACTGATCACTTTTGAAAAATATCCACTGGATAATTTTTCATTGATCGCTACATTTCTCAACCCCATCGACCTCTCCAGAATCCTGATTCTGCTAAAACTGGACATTTCTGCACTCCTGGGATACACCGGAGCAGTTTTCAAACAATTTTTCGGAACCCAGTTGGGATTTCTCTCTTCCCTGGGCAGCCTGTTGCTTTGGACGATTTTGCCCGTCATCCTGTTGGTCAGGTCAGCGAACAAAAAGGATTTTTGAATCACCCATCCTTAATCCTGAAAATGCTATCTTGCGCTTTTTGACATCATTTCAACAGACCCTGACGGTTAATGAAAATTATTATCATAGGCCCGGCTTATCCTTACCGGGGAGGCATCGCCGACACCAATGAATCCTTGTGCCAATCGCTCAATGAGAATGGACACGAAGCCTCCATAGTCACCTTCAAGGTTCAGTATCCCGACTTTTTATTTCCCGGAAAAAGCCAATACAATGCCGAAAACGTCCGGTTTAATTTTCCGATCGAAAGGCTGATTCATACCCTCAACCCTCTGACCTGGCTGACCACGGCCCGGCGCATCAATCAAATAAATCCCGACCTGGTCATCATCCGGTATTGGATGCCTTATTTTGCTCCATCTCTGGGTTCTATCGCCCGTCTGCTTCGTCGTAATATAGTGACCATCGCTATGTGCGACAACGTGATTCCGCACGAACACAGGATCGGCGATGTACCATTGACCCGATATTTCACCTCCGCTTTTGATGGATTCATCACTTTATCCAAAACCACCTTGTCCGAACTGGATCCTCTCACGGACAAACCTAAAACATCCCATCCCCACCCGATCAACACCAATCTCGGAGAAATACTGGATAAACGGGTAGCCCGCCAGCACCTTCAGCTGGACCCGGATGGGAAGTATTTGTTGTTTTTTGGCCTGATCCGGGATTACAAAGGCCTGGATCTGACGCTGCAAGCCCTGGCCCATGATGACGTCCGATCGAGAGATATCCAATTGTTGATCGTCGGCGAATTTTACGAGCCGAGAGAAAAATACGACACGATGATTTCTGAACTCGGTCTGACGGACCGGGTGACCATAGTGGACCAGTTCATTCCCAATGCTGAAATCAAGTATTATTTTTCCGCAGCGGATTTGATCATCCAAACCTATAAAACGGCCAGCCAAAGCGGTGTTTCTCAGATTGCCTATCATTTTGAACGCCCCATTCTGGTGACCAATGCCGGAGGACTCAGCGAATTTGTCCTGGATGGACAGACAGGCTACATCACCGAGCAGGATCCGGAAGATATTGCCCGTTCCATCGTCGATTATTTTGCCAACCACAGGGAGGAAGAGTTTAGCCATCATATGAGGTTGGAAAAACCTAAATACAGTTGGAAGGTCTTCGGAGATAAAATCGTGGCCTTATTTGATCAAATACAAGAAATAAAATCTCATGGACGGTAATACACCATCAAAAAAGGTATTGATCATAGCCTATTACTGGCCCCCGGCGGGAGGGCCAGGTGTTCAGAGAGTACTCAAATTTGCCAAATATCTTCCCCAGTACGGGTGGGAGCCGGTCATCCTGACCGTCGAGAACGGGGAATATCCCGCGACGGATTCCAGCCTTTTGGAGGAAATACCCGATGGTATCAGGGTGTATAAATCAAAAGCCCTGGAACCATACGGGCTGTTCAAATTTTTCAGCGGACAAAAGAAGGATTCCAAAATTGACAATTATATCCTGAAAAATAAAAAACCGGGGATCATGTCCAGACTTTCCAAATGGATCCGGTTCAACGTGTTCATTCCCGACGCCAGACTGGGATGGGTCCCATTTGCCATTCGCACTGGAAAACAAATATTGGAAGAAGAAAATATTGACGTCATTTTTTCCACATCGCCTCCTCATTCTCTTCAACTGACAGCCCGGCGTCTTGCCAGACTGTCGGGTAAACCGTGGGTAGCCGATTTCAGGGATCCCTGGAGTACCATAGTGTATTATCAGGATGAATCGAGATGGCGCCTGTCCAGATCCATCGATTCCAGAATGGAAAAAAAAGTCCTTCGGTCTGCAGACAAAGTCATCACGATCAGCAAAGCCGTGAGTCATGACCTCAATGAGATCAGGCAAAAAAATGATACCATCGTCATTTACAATGGATATGATTCAGCAGATTTCAAACCGGTGACCAGGGGGGGGCGTTCGGAAAAAACGATCATCACCTACGCGGGCTTTTTGTCCGATACGAGGATACCCAATATTCTTCTTCAAGTCTTATCCGAAGATTCTGACCAGTCATTCGGTCCGATTGAACTCCATATTTATGGCAATACCTCGCCAGGTTTTGAAGAAGTCATCAGGCAAAAGAAGCTGGAACACCGCGTCGTCCATCACGGATACGTCAACCACTCAGATCTCGTCCGCAACTTGTCGCTGTCGGATGCGCTTCTGATGGTGGTGGACAATGTATCCGACAACAAAGGGATATTGACGGGCAAATTGTTTGACTATATGGGAACACACAGACCGATCATTGCCGTAGGTCCCGTGGATGGGGAAGTAGAAGACATTATCGACGAAACCTCCACGGGTTGGTATATTTCGTACGAAAACGAAGAGGGGATGAAAAATTGTCTTCGTGAACTCATATCACAGGACTACGACTTTCAATTCAACACGGAGAATTTTGACCGAAAAAACCTCACCAGGAGTTTAGCCGGAGTCCTGGACGATCTGGCAGGCGTCCGGGAAGGTCAACGTCCATAGATCGTCAACCGCCTTGATGCAGGGGTTAATGAAAACCTAATAATATTTCATACATTTGTTCCCACGAAATTTACATTTAAAGTATGAAAAATTTTGCCCTAATGGGTGCTGCAGGCTATATCGCTCCCCGACATATGAGAGCCATCAAGGATACGGGAAATCAGCTTGTCGCAGCTTTTGATCCATTTGATTCGGTCGGCATCATCGACAGCTATTTTCCGGAAGCCGATTTTTTCACGGAATACGAGCGTTTTGACCGGCATATAGAAAAACTAAAACGCCAGGGGAAAGATGTGGACTATATTTCCATTTGTTCCCCCAATTACTTACACGATGCACATATCCGGTTTGGACTTCGTCAGGGGGCGGATGTGATTTGTGAGAAACCGCTCGTTCTCAATCCCTGGAACGCCTCTGCTTTACAGGAAATAGAAACCGAGAGCGATAAAAAAGTGTATTGCATCCTGCAGCTTCGACTTCATCCCAGCGTGATCGAACTCAAAAAAAAGGTCGACGCCGCTCCTCCGGATCAGATCTGGGACATAGATCTCACCTACCTGACTTCCAGAGGGCACTGGTATTACACGAGCTGGAAAGGTCAGGCAGAAAAATCGGGAGGTATCGCTACCAACATAGGTGTTCATTTTTACGATATGCTGATGTGGATTTTTGGGCCCGTCGAACAAAGCAAGGTTCACCTTCATACCCACGACCGGGCAGCCGGTTTTCTCCAGCTCGAGCGGGCACGAATCCGATGGTTTCTCAGCATCAATTACGACGTGATGCCCGACCAGGTAAAAGCAACCGGCGTCAGGACTTTCCGTTCGCTGAAGATAGAGGATCAGGAATTTGAATTCAGTGGTGGATTCACCGAGTTGCATACCAGATCATACGAGCATATATTAAATGGAGAGGGATTTGGCATAAACGATGCTATGGCGGCCATCGACCTGGTGCACGATATCCGCAATGCAGAACAGACCGGCCTGGATGGTTCCGAACACCCTCTGGCCAGACTGCCGCTTGCGAAGCATCCATTCAGTAAATAAATCGTCCGAAAGTATGGCTTATAAAATCGTGGTAGTAATAGGTGCAAGACCTCAATTTATCAAACACGCACCGCTGGAAAAAGAATTGGAATCCTGTTTTGAGGTCGTTACTGTCCACACGGGACAACACTACGACGACAATATGAGCAAGGTTTTTTTTAACGAATTACAGATGTCACAGCCCACGCACAATCTGGCTGTAGGCAGTAAATCGCATACCGTCCAGACAGCGGAGATCATGACCGGCCTGGAAAAAGTTCTGGAAATTGAAAAACCTGATTTACTCCTGGTGTACGGCGACACCAATAGCACGCTGGCCGGTGCGCTGGTAGCCTCCAAAATGGATATCCCGATCGCTCATGTGGAAGCTGGTTTAAGGAGTTTCAACCGATCCATGCCAGAGGAAATTAACCGAATCCTCACGGATCATGTCAGTGCCTTGTTGTTTGCCCCTTCACAGGAAGCTGTAGATCATCTGGCCAGCGAAGGCATTTCCACCAACGTGGTCAATTGTGGGGACGTAATGTATGATCTTCTTCTGTTGGTCCGACAAAAAGGTTTGATTCGGACCGATGAAAAAGGGGAGTATTACTATGCTACCATTCACCGGCCCTACAACACGGATGACCCGGTGCGATTGTCCTCACTATTCCATGAATTGAATTCGCAGGATCTTAAAGTGATATTCTCGATCCATCCGCGCACCAGAAATCTGGCTCTCGGCTATGGCCTTGATTTAACAAAATTCCCAAACATCCAATTCATCGAACCGGCTTCTTATATCCAAAACATCA
>CALEIL010000596.1 GCA_937876435.1 uncultured Bacteroidota bacterium | reverse complement strand
AGATAGGCCAGATCGGGCACCAGGTGTGGGCTGACGACGCCTTGCTTGAGCTGCGCTTCGACATCCTCCACCGTGTTTGACGGCCTGTCGGATGAAATCGGGGATTGGTTCTTTTATCGCTTTGAACAATGGGGGCAGAACAAATAAAAGATGCATGAAGACAAAAAGTAAAGGGAGCCAGATCCGGTCGTACCTAAACCCGTATGATAAAATCGCCGTATCAGCTATTATAAAAAGTCCCAGAGCAAGAATCAGGGTTCTGACAGAGCTTCCGTGTACTTCTCCCCGGCTGACCATCGTAATCGCGAATATATATATGACTGGAATGATGGCTATCCAGTAATGATGATGAACTACAGAAGGTATCATACTCAATCCAAGCAGCAGATTGAGGCCACGCAGGATTCCCATATTCAAGGGACCACCCAAAGCGTGGTGTTTACTTATCTTGTTGTACACGAGTGAGAGAACGGCGATGAATAGAGCCAGAATTCCGCTGAGAGGGTGAACCAGAAACCCCGACAGAATCCCTGCAAGGAGTAAAATCCCAGCGAACCGTCCGGCCTGTACCATAGAAATACGACCGCTGGGTATAGGTCTCTCTGGTCGTTCTATCCGGTCAATATGGTGATCAAATACGTCATTGAAGGCAATCCCGCCCGCGTACAAAAACACGGTAGATATTACCAACAAACAAAAATGAATCAGGGAAAAACTTGCTTCGGTCGGGGGATGGGTCAGCAAGGTAGCCAGGGTAGCCCCTGCTACGATATCCGTGGCGGAAGTGATCAGATTTGCTGGCCTGATCAATTGTAGATAAGGATTGGTCCTCAATACTATTTAATTATGACAGAATTTTTATCAATCCGGGGATGTTGACCGCCCCGAAGTACCGTATTCCCCTCAAATCTGGCGCTTTGATCTACTTCCTGCAAAGATTGAAGTTTGTCCAGATTGATTTGACCACTTTGTCCGAAAGCATTGATCGCATTTTGAAAAGTCACTGCCCGGATGTGTTCTTGGGGGATACCTTGTTGGATCATAAGAGCTGCCGTTTTGGGAACAGCCATAGGATCACTGATTCCCCAGTCCGCGGCACTGTTGATCATGATGCGTTCTGAGCCGTATTTTCTAACGATCTCTACCATTCTTTGATTTCCCATTTTGGTGAAAGGATAAATGGTAAACGCTGCCCAAAACCCCTGGTCCAGCACCGATTCCATGGTTTCTTCATTGTTGTGATCGATAATCACCATACCTGGGTCTATCCCGTGTTCCAGTGCGATGGCCATACTTTTCTCCGTACCGCGTTTTTTATCTCGATGCGGGGTATGGACCTGGACGGGCAAATTTCCTTCCCGGGCCAATTCCAACTGGGCCCGGTAGTATTTTTCTTCCAACGCTGTCTGGTCATCAAATCCTATTTCACCTACTCCGACTACGCCCTCCTTATACAGATACATGGGCAAGATTTCCATAACCTGCTCTGCCAGTTTTTCATTGTTGGCCTCGCGCGAATTGAGCCCCATAGTGCAAAAGTGCTGGATTCCGAACTGGGAAGAGCGGAATCGTTCCCAGCCAATGAGACTGTTGTAATAGTCGCGAAACGTTGCCAGTCCTGTTCTTGGCTGGCCCAGCCAGAACGCGGGTTCAATAATCCCCACTACGCCAGCCTCCGCGAGAGCCTGATAATCGTCTGTGGTGCGGGAGGTCATATGTATATGGGGATCAAAAAAATGCCATCCTTCTATCGTATTTTTGTAATCAAAATCCAGTGGATTATCTCCAGAGGAAGTGGATTCTGACCCTTGAAAATGGGATGGATTCTGTGGAATATTTTTTGATGTAGACATGATGTAATATTTGAGATTATTTTGATCACACCGATGTGGTGTACCATAATTATAATAATATAATGATTATCAGGAAGAAGAGTTTTGAGTCAGGCTCTTCCAGGATAAATCTTTTTTCGAAAATGATTCAAACAAGTCTCTGAAGGCCTCCGTGAAGTTCTCCGGAGTCCGGGAAGCATTTGTCTGCCAGAGCAAATACCCGGCTTCTTTGTTTGCCTCAACTCCGGATGTCAGTAGATGATAGGTGTCCTGCCAAAAATGCTCACCTGGAAAAGGAGCTACCAAAAACCATACCTCTGATGGGAGCGTGCGGTCGGCTGCCCATCTTTCGTGGGCAAAATCAGAAATCGTATCTGCCAATCCTTGATTTCTCCGTTGTTCCAATCCAAGAATATTCCAGATAGATTTGTTGTTGAATATGGTTTTGAGCACTAGTTGGTTCCATGCCGCATCGTCGAAATACATGGCGGGATAGGAATTGTTAAATGCCATGGCTTCAAAGATGAGCCCTACATTGGAACGGATGGCTTCCGTAGCCCGATGCTTCCAGGAATAAGCATAGTTGAAGAAGGGAATGCTGGCATATATAGCCTGGGCCTCCCGATTGTCTGCTGTATCAAACAAGAGTTCGATGGTTTCTTGAAATTCTGTCTGATTTCCATTGTCCAGAGAAAGCAGGATGACGGTTCGGGCCAGTTGGTCCCGGGTCCATTGATTCAGATCTATCGGGTAATCCACGTTGTCAGGCTGGATGGTCCCGGCTTTCGTAGGCTTATGCGAAATATGCCGGTGTGACATCACAAAACCCAATTTCCTTTCTCTCTGTCCCTGAGACAATATTTTACCCAGCCATTGGAATTCCTCTTTTGTACATTCTCGTTCCAGTCTGGAAAGCAATTCTTCCTGAAGTTTCATTTTAATATTTCTTGATAAGGATACGTTGACTTCGAACCCTGTATAGGTAGTGCATTTCTGGTGTAAAAACGAATTTCCAGGGCCAGTTAATATAATTTTAATTTGTTAGGATTAGTCATTCGAAATGAGTGACCGGAGAAATCTGAAAGCCAGGCGAAACCTATATAAGTATAGTGGTATACAGTGGGTTGATCCTCATGATATTCCTGGTTGATCCGACATCTATTTCATAATACTGAAAATCCAACCACTACCTCCATTCAAGTTTCATGAAATATTTGGGTCAACCGCTAGAATTTTTAATAGATTAATAACTTTGCCTAAATTTCGACGAGATTATTATGAACGATGCAAAAACGCATTCTGTAAAAATCCCTCGTATAATTTTAGACAAAGTGATGGAATATGTTAAATTTATATAGATGCCCTGATAAGTTAGATGTTGCATATCGTTTATTGACAATAGGAGGATATTTTTTCCCCTCGAGATTTTGACGGATAGAACCATTTTTATAGAATCACTTGAATTGATAAATTGGGATCATGAATAAAACAATCATTAAAGGCATAGGACATTATATTCCGGACAATGTCCTGACGAATCAGGATCTCGAGTCAATCATGGATACGGATGACGGATGGATCCGTGAACGAACCGGGATCATCGAACGTCACGTCGCAACCAAATTCAAGGAAACCACCGCCACTATGGGAGCGGAAGCTGCCCGGAACGCAATCCGTAGCGCCGGAATTGAGCCTAATGATATCGATTTCATCATATTCGCTACTCTCAGTCCGGACTATTATTTTCCGGGTTGTGGAGTTCTGGCCCAACGCATGCTCGGTATATCTGAAGGAGAATGTGGAGCGCTTGATATCCGCAATCAATGTTCTGGTTTTATTTATGGGATGAGCGTGGCTGACCAATTTATCAAAACCGGAATGTACCGGAATATCCTTCTGATCGGGAGCGAAGCTCATTCTCTTGGTATGGATTATTCCACCAGGGGTCGGGATGTTTCGGTGATTTTTGGCGATGGGGCTGGTGCGGTAATTCTCCAGCCTTCGGAGAACGAAACCAGTGGAATACTATCCACGCACCTGCACTCGGACGGACGATATGCAGAAAAACTGGCTTTTATAAGCCCGGGGTGTCATGGAGGGCATTACGCAGATGATGCAGAAAAATATGGTTTCTCGGAGGATTCCTTAGAATCAGTATTTCTGACCCAGGCTATGCTAGATAATCATTTGACTTTTCCGCAAATGGATGGTCAGTTCGTATTCAAACACGCAGTTACCAAATTTCCTGAAGTAATCCAGGAGGCGCTGAAGAAAGCAGGCAAAAAAGCTTCGGACTTAAAAATATTAATCCCTCATCAGGCAAACCTTCGGATAAGTCAGTTTGTTCAGAAACGAATGGGACTGACAGATGACCAGGTATATAATAACATTCAGAAGTACGGAAATACCACAGCAGCCTCCATCCCGATAGCCTTATCGGAAGCGTATCACGAAGGACGGATCGATCACGGTGATCTGGTTTGTCTGGCAGCATTTGGCAGTGGTTTTACCTGGGGATCCGTACTTTTGAATTGGTAATAAAAATCAAAAATGGAGAAAATCAGTAAAGTTGATATTCTGGCTGTGGGAGCGCATCCGGATGATGTAGAATTGAGCATTTCAGGCTGTCTGGCTGTCCAGAGAAACAAGGGATATTCATTTGGGATCCTGGATCTTACCCAGGGAGAACTCGGCACGCGGGGTACTCCTGAGATACGACTTCGGGAGGCAGAAGAAGCAGCCCGTTTGCAAGGGGCCACTTTTCGGGTCAATCTCGGTTTCCGTGATGGCCTCTTTACCGGTACCGAATCCGAAAAGATGGAAATCATAAAAGTGATCCGTGCCTGCCAACCAGAAATTCTCATCGCTAATGCCACCCACGACCGACATCCGGATCACGGCCGTGCTGCCAAGCTCGTAGCCGATGCCTGGTTTTTGTCGGGACTCAAAACGATCGAAACGCATATCGATGGAAACCCACAGGAAAGATGGCGTCCACGAGTCCTGTATCATTATCTGCAGGACTACATCGTCACGCCCGACGTAGTGGTGGACATTTCCGATACTTTTCATATAAAAATGGAATCCATCAAAGCTTTCCGATCACAATTTTACGACCCCGAAAGCAATGAGCTCGAATCCCCTCTGACCAACAAAGACTTTTTTGACCAGGTGGAGGGTAGGGCACGCTCCCTCGGCCGTCAGATCGGAGTGGAATACGGGGAAGGGCTCACAGCACCGAGATACATCGGCATAAAAGACCTGTTTGACCTGGTGTAATTTCCTAATTATGGTCGAAAGCGAGTTGAATGTTCAATATCTGAAGTCTCTTTATTCCGATCAATTGTTCCGGGACGTCCTGCCATTTTGGGCGCAACTTTCCATTGACAGGGAAAGTGGAGGGTATTTGACTTGTCTGGACCGGCAAGGAAACGTGTATGACACGGACAAATTTATATGGTTGCAGGCCAGACAAGTGTGGACTTTTGCCAAAATGTACAATACCGTCGGACACGATCCGGACTGGTATCAAACAGCCTTGCACGGGACCGCATTTTTGCAGTCTTTTGGCCGCAATGATGAAGGGAACTGGTATTTTTCATTGAATCGACAGGGACAACCCCTTGTCCAGCCGTATAATATTTTTTCGGATTGCTTCGCTGCGATGGCTTTTGGTCAAATGTACCAGGCTTCTGGAGATTCCGCATACGGCCAGATCGCCCGGGAAACCTTTCAAAATGTGCTCCGCCGCAGGGACAATCCCAAGGGCAAATATTCAAAGACATTCCCCGGGACGCGACCATTGCAAAATTTTGCATTGCCGATGATCCTGTGTAATTTGGTGCTGGAATTGGAATCGGTCTTGGACTCCCGATTGGTGGAGTCTACCATCGAAGAAGGGGTCCATCAGGTAATGGATGTTTTTTATCAACCAGATATCGCAAAGGGAGTTCTGTTGGAGCACGTAACTCCTGATGGTTTATTTTCTGATTCGTTCGAAGGACGGTTATTGAATCCTGGGCATGCACTGGAGGCTATGTGGTTTGTCATGGACCTTGGTGTGAGAAAAAATGATCACCAACTGATCGAAAAAGCAGTCCGCATATGTCTCAATACGATGGAACTTGGATGGGACAAAGAATATGGTGGGTTGTTTTATTTTTTGGACGTAAAGGGTTTTCCAACTCAGCAACTGGAATGGGATCAGAAGTTGTGGTGGGTACATCTCGAAGCTCTGGTTGCTTCCCTGAAAGGATACGTGTTAACAGGAAACCCTGAAATGTGGGATTGGTTCCTGCGGCTCCACGAATACACACAAAACCATTTTCCGGATCCGGAATTTGGTGAATGGTATGGGTATCTCAATAGAAGGGGAGAGGTGCTGTTGCCTTTGAAAGGGGGAAAATGGAAGGGTTGTTTTCACGTTCCCAGAGGATTGTACCAGATATATTCCCTGCTCCAACAACTGGAAATCAAGACCTCCTGATCTAGTACTCCGTCAGGATAAAGATCCCGAAATACCTATAAGAAATTGGAATTTGGCGCTCTAGATTACCTTAACTGTTCCAGCATCAATCTCTGGTGGTCACCCTTTTGCTCGAGGTAGTTTACATAGGATACCGATCCCAGGCGAAACAGGCATTGAAGTTGATTGCCGTCGTTGATTTTGTCTTCCAGACGACAAAATAACGGTGAGGAATGCTCTTTTCCCGCAGGTGGCAACATGATTGAATATTGGGTCTTTTCTGTTTTTGACGCCTTAATGAGGATTGGTGAACTCTGAATATTATCCAGCAAATCCGATAAGGAGGTTGCATTTGTTACTTCCTCTTTCGTTCCGGCGGTTTGAATCTGGGCATGTGATACCACAGGAAAAAAACACACTAATGCCCCCAAAAATAGGGGGAAGTAAAATTTATTTCTGTAAAATATTTTATACACCTGAAGCATAGATCATTAGTTCATCTGCAAGATAAGAAATTTCAACGACAAGAAAATCATTTTACCTTTATGAAAATAATCCTTAATATGTGGATTCAACTGATCCAATTCTTTAAACCCTCTATGTATGTCACTACGCATTCTAAAAGCTTCAGCAGGCTCCGGTAAGACCTATTCACTCACTGAAACATACATCCGGTACTGCCTCGACCCGGACAATCACCTGGATTACTCCAACATTCTGGCCATTACATTTACCAATAAGGCCAGCGCAGAAATGAAAAACAGGATCATGGGTTTGCTTTATACTCTGTCACAAGATCCGGATCAGTATCCAGGAATCGATAGTCTGACGCATGACCTCGGTTTCACGAAAGAAGAAATCAGAACCAGGAGTGCCAATTTGCTCTACAGGATTTTGACCGAGTTTGATTTGTTTACCATCACAACCATTGACAGTTTTTTTACACGGTTGTACGGTTCTATGACGCTCGATTTATTCGGTGATATACCAGGCGAAATCACACTCGATGCGGATAGAGCGCTACATTATGCAGCGGATCAGATTATAGCGCAGAGTCAGGAGTCTCCTGATCTGAAACTTGTAGTTATCGATCTTCTGGAAGAGAAGATCAGAGAAGGCGAAGGAGTGGGATTGAAAAACAGTCTTATGAAATTGGGGATGGAGTTGTTCAACGATGATTTTCTCCGGTTGCGCCAGAAAAGTCATTACGTAGAACCGGCCCGGGATTTTCATCAGGCACTGACCGAGGCTGTGGAAATCATCAACGATGATTTTAAGAATTTTCAAAAACAATTGGAAGAATTACTGAATATAGGAGGGATGGATCATGGGGATTTTACCTCGTCATTTACCGGCAGTATCCTTAAGCGTGAAAATCTGAAAGATTTACTTGACCTGAAAGGATTTGGTAAAATTGCTGATCCGGATCAGTGGTTTACCAAGGGGAAGCGGAATCTTATGATGTCCAAGGTAGCGCCCATCCAGGCTGATTTGCAGGATCTGGGGCAACGTTTCTTTGATTTTGTCAACAGCAAGGTACGGATTCATACGACTTATTCGGTGGTGCTGAAGAATTATGGAGCCTATCGCGTTTTACGTTTTTTGTATGAAGCCATGCAGGAATATCTCCAGGTTCGCAGGTTAAATTTTTTGTCAGATATCAATTTTAAGATAGATCAAAAAATTTCTGAAGAGGACTCTATGATCGTATACGAGAAACTGGGGCAAAGAATCAAAGCCATTATGATCGACGAATTTCAGGATACCTCCCAGATACAGTGGGATAACCTCCGACCCCTGATCCAAAATAACATGGCAGAAGGATATCCCAATCTGGTCGTAGGAGATGTCAAACAAGCCATTTATCGTTTTCGCAGCGGCAATTGGGAGATCATGGAAATTCAGGTTCCTGAGTTCAAGAAACGGTGGGACGAACCGGAAGAGAATCTGGTTGATAATCTACCTTTCAACTGGAGAAGTAGTCCTGAGATCGTGTCTTTTAACAATGAATTTTTCACTAAAGTTTCCGTCACCTTGAGTGAGAATCTGGTAAGATACAAGGACGCTCATTTTGGAAATTTAATCCCTCCGGATCATCTTCGGAAGGCCTACAAGGAAATGGATCTGATCGCTGAGGGACCTCGCCAGGTGTATAGTACTGCTACCCAATCAGTACCGGAACAGAATATGGATCAGACCGGTTATGTGCAAATCGATTATTGGAGTTATGACAAGGACTATCCGAAAGACAATATCATTATCCAACGAATGGATTGGCTCCGGACCGTCCTGATAGAAGTTTTCGAACAGGGATACTCCGGAGCCGATATAGGGATTCTTGCCAGGGGGAAAAAAGACCTCGGAGTTCTCTCTGATTACTTGAGTCGGTGGTCTGAAACGGATGCCCGGTTTCGATTCTCTTCGGAGGATTCCCTGAAGCTCGATCTGTCTGATGGTGTTCAGATGTTGATTGCTGCACTGAAAATAAAGGCAGGAATCGATGTCCGTATCAATGAAATGGTGTTTTCCAATTACCAGAAAAAATTGAATATAGCATCTACAGATATACAAAACTGGGAGGATCTTTTGCCAGGTGGTGAACGGGATTACGATGATACACTGGATTCGGATCTTCTGCGACAATCGGGGATACAACAACTTTCACTCTTTTTCGAATCCGTGATTTTGAAGACCAGCCTTACTCAGAAATCTGGGCAATGGCCTTATCTGTTGAGCTTCATCGAGGAGGTTAAGAAATTTGAGTTGCAAAATGGTCCGGACATTCGGATGTTTCTGGATGAATGGGAGCAGAGAATCCGAAAGGTCAAAATCCAAATGTCGGACGATATTGAGAAATTACGATTGTATACTATCCACAAATCCAAAGGTCTTGAATTTGAAATTGTATTGTTGCCATTTGGCGATTGGGATTTTGAAATCACCGGCCAACAAAATATCCTGTGGGTGGAGAACCATGAGGATTCAATCCTCAAACTCGCCGGGCCACTTCCAGTCAACTACACATCGGCGTTGATCCAAACATCGTTTGATTATGCCTATGTGACGGAATACTTGCGCAACGTGATGGACAACCTCAATTTGTTGTACGTGGCGATGACCCGCCCACGAAAGAGATTGTATGTCAGGCTCCAGGAAAAAGAACGTAAAAAAACCAACAAAGCCGATGAAAAAGAAAAACCTGCCAAAAACACGCTCGATTTATTTCATATGAGATACCCGGAGCTCGGGTTTGGATCTGTGGAGAAAGGAAGTAAGCAACCCAGGGTAAGTGATTCTATGGGATCGGATTCCATTGATAAGGTCGGCTTGAATTCTTATTCGATTCGTCAAACGAGTCTTCCGCTTCAACTCAGACCATCTTTTGATGGTTCTCAGGATGAAACCGTTGGTCGGGGATTGATCATCCACGGATTGCTGGAAGATCTCAGATATGCAGGGGATATCCAAAATGCGGTTTCCAAAGCTATTCTGGAGGGGGAAATCCGGGAAAGCGAAAGGAATGAATGGATCGATATGCTTCAGAACATTGTGAGCTATGAACCAGTGCGGGATTTTTATCTTGAAGGCTGGAAAGTACACAATGAAAAATCTATCATGGTAGTAGGGGGAGGGGAATATCGTCCGGACAGGATTCAGGAGAACGGTCGGGAATACGTGGTCATAGATTACAAAACCGGATCTCCACTTCCAGGTCACTTGAAGCAAATAACCCGGTATAAGTCGATCATAGAGTCGATGGTAACACTGCCCGTTCGTTCTTATATATATTATCCGATGATTCCAAAATTGATTGAAGTAAAATAGTTTAAACCCTTGAATAATAGCCTATGACGTTTTTAAATAATGCTGCAGCACAAATATGGAATCAGTACCGGGAAAAGATCAGTGAACACTTGTTTTTGTTTCCATCCAGGCGTTCTATGTTGTATT
Organism: uncultured Bacteroidota bacterium; assembly: GCA_937876435.1. Classification (GTDB taxonomy): domain Bacteria; phylum Bacteroidota; class Bacteroidia; order Chitinophagales; family Saprospiraceae; genus Membranihabitans. The sequence continues at coordinate 5,902 of CALEIL010000596.1, read as the reverse complement.
TTAAGCGCGCTATCACGGAAGCAGCAGGAAAGAATCTCTGGGTTCCGGATTGTCTGACACTGGAAAATTGGATTCTGGATCAATCTGATTTTTTGCCAGTGGACTCGATCACCAGCACTTACCAATTGTACCTGGCAGCTATTGATATCCGGTTCATCGACTATAGTTTTGAAGTATTCTATCCGATGGCGCAGGTCATCCTTAGTGATTTTGAAGAAGTAGATATGGCCATGATCGACGCTCAGGAGTTTTGGACCCATACATCTGCCTGGCAAAATATTTCCGAAAAAGATCATCCCGGAAAGGTATGGGACGATATGAAAGATACCCCCCTGAAAGAACGTTGGGAGGTGAACTGGAACAAGCTTAGAGAGCTTTACCGCAGTTTTGAACAACGTCTGGAAAATCAGAAACTTTCCACACGAGGACGGATTTACAGAGAGACGGCCTCCTCCCTGACAGAATTGACCTCACTGGATTATCCTCAGATCCACGTAATCGGTTTCAGCAATCTGACAAAGGCCGAAGTTCGGGTATTGGATCATTTCAAATCAAAACAACCGGTTTTATTCTACTGGAATGTGATTTCGGAAATGAGGACACCGGGGATAGATGCGGGTAAACACGTGGTCAAATGGTGCGAGCATTTCGGTCAGGATCTCAGGGAAAGCCCGGTTAGTAAACCAGAAATTGAGATTATTTCTGCAGCTGGAATGGTCGCCCAATTGAAAATGACGAGTCAAATTCTCCAGGAAGCAGAAGGAAAGGAAGATCAGATGGCCGTAGTATTGCCTCATCCTTCTCTGATCGATCTTTTTCTCGAATCATTTCCGGATTCCAGGTCTATGGTCAATATTTCGTTGGGGTATCCTCTGATATATAGTCCTGCCCGATCACTGATCGAATGGATTCTGGGCCTTTGGGAGAAAATTGAATTATATTCCGGAAGGATCAGAAATTCTGACCTGCGATTGGTCTGGTCACATCTGTACGTTTCGCGATATTTATACCCCGAAAATCTGAGTATTGTCCAATCCTCCCGGTTGTACATCGATGCCACAGACCTGGCGTTTGATCAGCCATTATCTCCTTTATTATTTGAACCCCTGAAAGGACCGTCAGATGCCCTGGAAAGGTTGATATCCGTTATAAAAGAATTGGTTCAAGCCCAGAATGAACTATTTCATAGAGAAGTCCTGAGGTTTGTGACCAGCCGCCTGGTTCGACTTAACGACGTTCTGGCGGGTATCGAAGGGATCACTTATACGTTTTTAAAACGGATTTTGATGGAAATGCTGCAGGGAGCCTCCATACCATTTCGTGGTGAACCGATGCAGGGAGTTCAGGTGCTGGGCATCCAGGAAGTTCAGAACCTGGCTTTTGACACCCTCATCATACCGGGAATGAATGAAGAAATTCTTCCCTCCGGCAAGATAAAATCTATGATTCCATATTCCCTTCGAAGGTATTATGGGTTGGATGAGCAGGGTGATCAGCATTCGGTTCAATCGTATTATCTGTGGTCGGCTTTATTGCAGGCCCGTAAAGTATTTCTCCTTTACAGCCAGGGGGACGACTTTCTCGGCTCCAAGGGTATGAGCCGGTATCTGTTTCAACTAAAATACAGCGGAGTAAAAGTCCCGCTTACAGAACGATTTCTAGACCTGGATCTGAAAGGGTTTGAGGCCAAAAATAAAGAAGTTTATCTGACCGGTGCTCTGACACAAAGACTCGTGGATTATTTGCAGAAGGAAGGCCTTTCGCCTACAGCCCTGATGAGTTATATCACCTGCCCTTTTCAATTTTTCCTGAAATATGTTTTACGGATTAAGGAAGATGATACCGTTGTCGATGGATTGGACTACAGGCATATGGGAAGTGTGATTCATGATGTTATGCAGTCGTTGTATGATCCATATATCGGCAAAGAACTCGATGACCGCGATTTTGCGAGTATCCGGGCATCCATCCGGGAGGTGACTCTCAACACTTACCAGAAATTATACGCCGATGATTCACCGGAAATGCTGCTCCAGGGCATCCATTGGGTCGAACAGGAAATTATGATCAGGGCAGTCGACAGGATAGTATCGGTTGACAGTCGGTTGAAAAATCTAAAAATTGAAAATCTGGAGAGTGATCACCAGGTGAAGATCGATACCGAACGCGTGGAAAATGTGATCCTTCGGGGAAAGATTGATCGTGTGGACAAAGTGGGGACAATCTACAGGATTATCGATTACAAAACAGGTTCAAGTTCTCTCAACCAAAAATCGATCGCACAAAATTGGGAAGACCGAAATCCGGTTCACAATTGGCAGTTAATGTTTTACGCATTCCTGATGAAAGATCAATTGGGCTCGATGCCGTATGAGCTGGGGCACTATACCTTAAAGGATAAAAATCTGTACGCGGCCATGGCCCCTGGAAAGAAACCAAATTTTGATGGGTTGGACATCCAGGATTTTGAAAATATCCTGCTTGATATTTTGGATACTATGACGGACCCGCAGGTACCCTTTTCGCAAACGGAGATCGTCAATCGCTGTGAATACTGTGTATTTAATGCCTACTGTGAAAGACAGGCACACCGATAACCTATAAGTGAGGAAGTGTGTGAATTAAATAATCACCACTCCATATCGTCTTCTGCTTCAGAAGAGAAACTTTGCGGAGTACCATTGTTCAGAGCATTATCCTCATTCTCTTTTTCCCATTCCTCGTGTTTGCGATCAAACTCTTCATAGTCATAATCTGGTAATAAGTCAGATTTTACATGATCGATGGCGCTTTCCAAACCTTCCTGAAAACGATTAAAATCCTCTTTGTACAAGAAGATTTTATGCCGGTTGTATCCATTACCATCCGCACGTCGTGTGCTTTCAGTGATCGTAATATAAAAATCTTCCCCTTGCGTCTCCTTGACATCGAAGAAATAAGTACGACGCTTACCGGCATTTACTTTTTGAGAATACACGTTGTCGAGGTGACTTGATTTTCCTTTTTCCACAATTCGTCTTGTTTTATAAATTTTTAAAACTGTATCTTAATTTCATTTGATTCCGGTTGGTTTTTCACTCCAAAACCACTGGATCATTTTCTTCCATTCATTCAACTATACCGCTCTGGTCACGTGATCGTATGATTTCTCTAGAATAAATGTCATGCAAAACTAAAAATAATACTTAAAAAGTGAATAATTTTTTCTGTTAATCCCACGTAGAAGTCGAATTTACTTAAAAATGAATGAATTATGGAATCACATTAAGCGAAAACCAGATTGTGAAATCCTATTTTTTGACTCTTAGAGTCGTTCTTGTTCTCTTCCGGAATATCAGCATATTTTATGCGCTGTGGATTTTTATCCAGGCCACTATTTCATGCAATATAGGTACGTAAAAACCATTCATGCCGAAAATTTTCCCACCCTGGATGCCCTGACATCAGATCGATTCCAGCGCAGCGTGATCGATGAGATGGCGGTAAAATTTGTTGGAATAGTAAAGTGATTCGTGGTTACCAATGGCAGCGACGTGACCGTGATGCAAGACCACTATTTGGTCATAATGCGTATTGGGATTGAGGCGATGGGTAATATTGAACAACGTTCTACCGGCCAATTCCTTTTCCAACATACTCGATATTTCCTGATCCGTACTGGCGTCTACCGCACTCAGCGCATCATCGAGAATAATTATTTTAGGCATTTTAATCAGCGCACGGGCAATGGAGGTTCTTTGTTTTTGGCCTCCGGACAACGATACACCGCGTTCACCGATGCGGGTTACGTAGCCATTCGGCAACTCTGATATTTCCCGGTGAATCATGGATTTTGCAGCGGCCTCCCGGATCTCCTCCTCGGTGGCGTTGTCTTTGCCAAATTTGATGTTATTTTCAATAGTATCCGAAAACAGGAAATTATCCTGTGGTACGTATCCGGTCATCTCCCTCCATTCGTCCAGATCCAGTTCTTTAAGATCTTTCCCATCGATCAAAACCGCACCTGTGGTCGGATCAAAAGTCCGCAGGATCATTTCTGCGATGGTGGTTTTTCCGCTACCGGTCTTTCCAATAATGGCCACCTTGCTGCCTTTGGGAATGGGGAATGAGACGTTGTCCAATGCCTTTATTCCAGTATCGGGATATACAAAACTGACATTCCGGAATTCGATAGATTCTTCGAACTTTATATTTTTTTGACTTCCGTTTAGGATCACGGGTTTTTGTTCGAAAAATTCATCAATTCGTCTTTGGGAGGCAGCGGCCTGCTGAACGATGGATGCTATCCATCCCATCGAGGTGACAGGCCAGGTCAACATGCTGACATAAATGATAAATTCCACCAGAATACCAGCCGAAATCGATCCGTTGTTGATTTGCAGACCACCAAAGTATACCACCGCTATGGTACTAAGTCCTACGATAAGCATCATTAGCGGAAAAAACAGGGCGTTCACCTGAACAAGTCCCATGGATTTCTTTTTGTAATCTTCGCAGTTGTCGGCGAAATAACCTGACATTTGATCTTCCTTCACAAACGATTTGACGACCCTTATACCGGAATAGGTTTCCTGAGCCAGACTCGTCAACAGGGACAACTGTTGTTGTATGACGGTACTTTTTTTATGGATCAGACTACTGACATAATAGATTGATACCGATAGAAATGGAAGCGGAATCAGAGTGTACAAACTCAGTTGTGGACTTACTTCTATCATGGAGGCCACCACCAGAACGGTCAGTGATACAAGATTGATTCCATAGAGGATGGCTGGTCCCAGATACATCCGGACCTTGGAAACATCTTCCATAATCCGGTTCATGAGATCTCCGATCCTCGATTTTCTGTAAAAATTCTGGGACAGGGAGGAATAGTGAGTATAAATATCTTTGCGCAGATCGTATTCTATCAATCGGGAGACGACGATGATCGTTTGTCTGGTGAAGTACATGAAAATACCCATCAAAAGGGCAAAAACAATAACCAAAATTCCATAGGTAAGCAGGTTGTATGATAGGTTGGAAATAATTTCGGCTTTGATTTCAAATCCATCAGCCCTTTGGATCGCCTGGATATCCTGCAGAACCAGATCAAGCGCCTGGCTTATCATTTTGGGCTGTATGACTGCGAACAAGTTGGACAAGATGACAAAAATGACCCCGAGAGTCAGTTTTCCTCTATATCGCCATAAATATTTATTTAAGCTCTTTAAGTCGCGCAAGTGAAAAATTTTTCCAAATGTAAGAATTCAGATTCATTTAATACCAAAATCGAGATATGGTTCAAGTTTTCTTAATCTTTCGTGATCCTTATCTTCTATAATTTCCTTTAGTTCATCGATATTGTGGATCACCCCGTTTTTTTCACGAAACTTTACGATGTAATAAGCCATTTGTTTGGTGATATAAGGATGAAGAAAGAGACTGTCGTAAATGATGAAATTGATTGGGATTTTGTTCCAGGTCGTGCTAAATTTCAGTTGGGGCTTGATCGCCTGGAAAACACTGTCGGGCAACGCGTAGGTTTCACCGACCTGTTGGACGGAATAAAAACCACCCAGGGCACTTCTGAAATTAACTATCTTTTCCGCTCGGTATGGACCTATGTTGTACAAAGATTGCCAGTCATCCGCATCTGCTAAATTGATCTCAATGATTGGTTGGGGGCGGGGGTTCCCGGAAATGTTATCCTCCCTATAGTTCGGTTTTTTATTATTGGAGGCATTGGCTTGTATGGAATCTATGGCTTCAGGTAACGTGGTGTCATTTTCCTGGAAACTAAAATCAGGGCGACTCTCCAAAACTATGGTGGATGAATCCGAATTTTCAATTTCGATATCAAGTTCGTTGATCCAACCCCTATTGTTTATGAAATAAAAAACACCATAGAACAATAAAAGCA
>CALEIL010000595.1 GCA_937876435.1 uncultured Bacteroidota bacterium | reverse complement strand
CCGGCTATACTCATTCGAAGCGCCTTGATCTGACTCAAAATATCCTCGAATGATTCTTAAATCTTTATCCTGCCGGAGTACCAGGCATCATATGCTTGTATAATAAACTTCGCATATGACATTTCCGGTGGATTATTTCAAAGCTTTGGCTTTCTCCACGATATTGTCCACTGTAAATCCAAAGTGTTCGAAAATCTCTTCATACGGGGCACTGGCTCCGAAATGATCGATCGTAATCGTATCCCCCTGATCGCCTGTCCAGCGTCTCCAGCCCATGGAAGCTCCGGTTTCGACTGCCAGTCTTTTGCGGACAGCCGGAGGAAATACTTCGTCTTTATAAGTCTGCGATTGCTGGTCAAACAGTTCCCAACTAGGGAAACTCACAACCCGGGCATCGATTCCTGATTGAGCAAGGATTTCCTGGGCCTGCGTGAGCAGATGTACTTCCGACCCTGTCCCCATGAGGATCAGATCAGGTGTAGAACCACTTTCCGGAGAGATCACGTACGCTCCTTTGTGAAGAAGATCGGCCGGAGCGTATTTTTCACGATCCAGGATCGGCAGATTTTGTCGTGTCAATACGAGCATGGTCGGGCCGCTTTGATTTTTCAATGCAGCCTTCCAGGCTTCGATGGTTTCATTGGCGTCGGCGGGACGTATTACCGTCAGTCCGGGAAGAGCGCGCAGGGAGGACAGATGTTCGATTGGTTGATGTGTGGGGCCATCTTCCCCCAATCCTATGCTGTCGTGCGTCATGGTGTATATGACCGGTTGGTTCATCAGAGCTGCCAGACGGATCGCTGGTCGTGCATAGTCCGTGAAGACGAAAAATGTGGCGGCATATGGTCTCAGACCACCGTGCAATTGAATCCCTGTGGAAGCGGCACACATACCAAATTCCCGAATCCCCCAGGCGATATTGCGTCCTTCGGGATTGCTCTTCTGAAAATACGTGCTGTTTTTGATCAGCGTTTTGGTAGAAGGTTCCAGATCAGCGCTGCCCCCCACCAACCAGGTGAGCTTATCTGCTACTGCATTGAGGAATGCACTGTTGAGGGCACGGGTAGCTTTGGCGCCATCACTGGCCTGATAGACCGGGAGATCAGCGTCCCAGTTTTCCGGGAAGGTATGGTTAAAGTGGTGGTCAAACTTCTCTGCAAGTTCTGGATGATCTTTTTGATAGGTGACGAGTTTATTATTCCATTCCTTTTCTTTTTCTTCTCCTTCGGAGACGGCGAGTCTCATATGTTCCAGGACCTCGTCAGGAATGAAAAATGGCTCTTTGGATGGAAAATTATAATAATCCTTCGTTTGCTCGATTTCCTCATTTCCCAGCGGTGATCCATGAGCTTCGGGTGTGTTTTGTTTATTGGGTGCTCCGTATCCTATATGAGTCTGAAGAATAATCATGGTCGGCTGGTCAGTGTTTAATTTGCCGTCTTCAAATGCTTGTTGGATCGCATCGATATTGTTTCCTTTGTCACCAAGCTCGATGACATGCCATCCGTGGGCTCTGAATCGGGCCGCCTGGTTGTCAGAAACACTAAGATTGGCCTTGCCCTCGATAGTGATATTGTTGTCATCAAACAGACAGATTAACTTTCCGAGGCCGAGATGCCCGGCGATGGATGCTGCCTCGTGGGAAATGCCCTCCATAAGATCCCCGTCGCTGCAAAAACAATACGTATAGTGATCGATTATCTCGTGCTTATCCGTGTTGAAAAGAGCGGACAGATGCTTTTCGGCCATCGCCATTCCCACCGCATTGCCAAAGCCCTGACCGAGAGGCCCGGTCGTGGTTTCTACCCCGGGGGTATGCCCGTATTCCGGGTGGCCGGCTGTTTTACTTCCCCATTGCCTGAAGTTTTTAATTTCTTCGAGGGGAAGATCATAGCCCGTCAGGTGAAGAACGCTGTATTGTAACATGGAAGCGTGCCCGCAGGATAGTACAAACCGGTCCCGATTGACCCAATCCGGATTGCGTGGATTGTGGTTCATTATATTCTTGTACAACACGTACGCTGCAGGTGCCAGCGCCATCGGCGTACCGGGGTGACCTGAATTAGCTTTTTGCACGCCATCCATAGACAGTGTCCGTATCGTATTAATGGCAAGATTGGTAATTTTATCCATTTGAGCTTTTTTAATATTTTTGGATTTAAAGAGTAATTTGTACCCGGTATGCTTACAAAATCCCCCCGGATATTGTTGACAAATTTAATTGAAGTTTTGATAAATCACGATTCTGACAAAAAAATTGTCGTATTCGTCAGGTTGACTTTATTTTTATTAATTTTGTCCTGATACGCGGACCATGGATTTGAATGAAGAATTTAAACTGGCAGAAGAGTTTGTCAATGAAACCTTTACTTCGGTCTTTCTTACCGGAAAGGCAGGAACAGGGAAGACTACATTTCTCAGACATATAGTCAGGAATTCGTCCAAAGAAAGCATCGTGGTGGCTCCTACCGGTGTCGCCGCTATCCAGGCTTCGGGGTCTACCATCCATTCCATGTTCGGACTCCCCCTGAAGGGATTTATCCCGGTCAATGATCCGGTCGATCACAATATTGCGAACAATCCCAATAGTCTGGGCAGACACCTGAGATATCGTCAGGATAAGAGGAAGATGTTCCTCGAACTGGAATTGCTCATTATAGATGAAATATCGATGGTCCGGGCAGATATTCTCGACGCAGTGGATTATGCATTGAGGTATGTCCGGCGAAATACCCTGCCTTTCGGGGGCGTGCAGATTCTGGCGATCGGTGATTTGTTCCAATTGTCCCCCGTCGTTCACCGGTCAGAATGGGACACCCTGAGTCCGTATTATTCCAAACCCTATTTCTTCGAATCCACCGCCTGGAAAAAGCTCGGTGCTCTGACCCTGGAGCTTCAGAAGGTATATCGCCAAAAGAATGAAACATTTCTGGGAGTCCTCAATCGAATCCGGACCGGAGAAGCTGAACCCGGTGACATCGCCCTCCTCAATCAACGGATGATTCCCGATTCTGAAATTGATAAACTGAGTGATACGATCGTGTTGACCACCCACAACGCTTCCGCGGATCGGATCAATCGCAGAAGACTGGAAAAATTGAAGGGGAAGCCTTTTCAATATGAAGCAGCGATCAAAGGTGAGTTTTCAGAATCCTCGTACCCGGTGGAATCGTCCATATCCCTGGTGGAGGGCTCTCAGGTGATGTTTGTTCGAAATGACAATGAGAATGGCCAGTATTTCAATGGGAAAATCGGAAAAGTGACCGAGGTCAGCAAAGAAATCGTCAAGGTCAGATGCGGGACGGAAGACCTCATCGAAGTCAAGCCAATCGAATGGGAAAATTTCAGATACAAGCTCAATGAGGAACAGGAAATCGTCCAGGAAAAAATCGGGAGTTTTACCCAATATCCACTCCGATTGGCATGGGCTGTGACGGTACACAAAAGTCAGGGTCTGACCTTCGACAGTGTGGCACTGGACCTTTCCCGATCGTTTGCCCCGGGACAGGTATACGTGGCGTTGAGTCGTTGCAGGACCCTGGAAGGCCTCCATCTTCACACCCCTCTCCAGATGCAGAATATCATGGTGGATCGCACCATAGTGGACTTTTACAAGTCCGGGCAGGACAGATCGGAGCTCGGTCGGGCCCTGGAGCTCGGACGCAAACGGCATATGGGGTTGCGGTTAAAGCGTATTTTCGAATTCCAGAAACTGGATTACCTACTGCACGAATGGCTGGAGGATGTGGCTGCCAAGGATCTGGATGTGGTCAATAAAATTCCACCCGTTCAAATGAAAAATGAAATCAGGGAATCCATTTATATCGCGGGTAAGTTTCATCGTGAAATTGATTCTTTGCTATACCGGTATTTTAAGACCGGAGAAATCCAGCCGCTGCGGGTGCGTCTTCACAAAGCAGTCGGCTATTTTGTGAACCGGCTGATGAAAAACGTGGTGGATCCCGTGGTGGAATACTACGATGAAATAGCCTACGTGTCCAGATCCAAAAAACACCGGCAAAATACCCATGATTTCCTGCAATCGTTGTGGACCTTCGTGGAGCGGATGTCCAAGTCGGAATTTGAGGGTGAAGTCATCTATCAGGGCGAGCCTGTCACCAAACCCAGGAAGATCGATAAAATTGCATCCCGGCAAACTTCATCGGGCAGGATGAGCACCTACGATATCACTCTGGGTTTGTACGAGAAGGGTAATTCCATGGAAGATATAGCCGCACTGCGTCGACTGACCGGAGCGACGATTTTTTCTCATTTTTTGAAATTGTATGAGGATGGCAAGGTGGACATCAATCTATTGATGGAAAAAGAAAGACTGGCGGGTTTGCTCAAACACTTCGGTGATGTGACGGCTTCTACTTCCCTCAATGAAATCAAATCGCGTATTCCATTTGAGACGACGTATGATGAACTCAGAGCGGCTAAAACGTATTTTCTGAAAGAAAACTGAGAATACGTGAGAACTGACATCACCTACTTTAACCTGGTTTTACTGATGAAAAATTTGGAGTAGAGATGTGAAAACCGGGGAATTGTTCCCTCATGGTTTAAACAATTCGTATCTTTGTAGGTATTATAAATCAGAGTAATTGATTAAATAACAAAATTTAATATATGTCTGTAGCAAAAAAAGGAGACAACGTAAAAGTACATTATACCGGGAGATTGACCGATGGCACCGTGTTTGACTCATCCCGAGATCGCGAACCACTGGAATTTACTATCGGCGGTGGACAGATGATTGCAGGTTTTGACAAAGCAGTGGACGGAATGGCGCTGGGGGAATCAAAAACGGCAACATTTTCCAGTGAAGAAGGGTATGG
>CALEIL010000594.1 GCA_937876435.1 uncultured Bacteroidota bacterium | reverse complement strand
AGGCCCGGGCGCAGGCTATTGTGAATCCATCGGTCGGGGTTTCCGGATCCAGAACTGATGGGGCTCACGCTATGTACGCTCCACCGTTGAAAATTGCAGAGATGTATTACACAGAAAACGGATTGCCTATCGCGGAAGATATCACCTGGGATTACAATAACCGGTATGAACTCCATACCGCTACCGCCGATGATTCGATCCATATTTATCCGGGTTATGAAACCGTGAAATTGAATTTTGACCGTGAAGAGCGATTTTATGCCGGTTTGGGATTTGACGGAGGAATGTGGTACGGACAGGGCAAATACGATCAGGAAGACATGTATCACCTGGAAGGCCGATTGGGAAGTTACTCCGGCAAATCAAGAGGAGACCAATATTCTGTGACCGGATACTACGCCAAGAAATTAGTTAATTTTCTGAACGTGATCCAAAACGATGCATCCTATCAGGTCCAATCATATCCCTGGCCAGTCGTCCGTCTTGCGGATCTCTACTTGTATTATGCGGAAGCCTTGAATGAAATGAATGGTTCCTCACCGGAATCCCTTAAATGGATCAATCTGGTACGAGAGAGAGCAGGACTACCATCGATAGAGGAAGCCTGGTCCTCGTATTCCAACAAACCGGATAAATATCTCACCAAAGACGGCTTGCGTGAAATTATTCATCATGAACGACTGATCGAAATGGCCTTCGAGGGTGGAAGGTATTGGGATTTGCGACGTTGGAAAGAAGCCGAAGAAACGCTCAGCCAACCTATAACCGGATGGGATGTCAATCAGGAAAATCCGATTTATTACTACCAGCCCGTATTGTTGTTCAAGCAGAGTTTTGAATTGAAGGATTATTTATGGCCCATACGGGATTACGATTTGATAGTAAACAAGAATCTCGTACAAAACCCTGGCTGGTAATGAAAAAACTAAAATTACGCACGATGAATACGAACCACATAACAACTATTTTTTCGAAGCTTCCCACACTGGGTCCTGACAGGGTAAATTGGTTCTTGCTCGGTATCCTCCTGACAACCTGGATGAGCTGTGAGCAAAGCCATCTCAATGGGCCTCTGGAAAATGACGAGGTACCGCCCGATCCGATTACAAATATTCAATGGGAGCCAGTTGCGGGTGGAGCAATTATTACTTATGATATACCCAGTGACCCGGATTTGCTGTACGTACTGGGTGAATATCAAATCCGGCCAGGGGTAGATCAGGAACAAAAGAGTTCTATATATGATGGTCAGATGACGCTGCGTGGATTTGGAGATGCCCGGGATCATGAAGTCACCCTGTACGCAGTAGATCGATCGACTAATTTGTCAGAACCATCCACGGTCACCATTAAGCCATTGACTTCACCTGTACAATTAGCTTACTCCACGCTGGAATATTCCAGTGATTTTGGAGGAATTACGGTTTCCTTGAAAAATGAGAGTCAGGATAATCTTGTGGTTTCTGTATTGACAAAAGACTCTTTGGGAGATTGGCAGGATTATGAAAATTTTTATTCAGGACTGCCCGAAGTCAATTTTTCTATCAGGGGTTTGCCTTCCAGACCGGTCACATTTGGTGTGTACATCAAGGATCGGTGGCAGAATATTTCAGATACCCTGGTCAAGGAATTGACCCCTCTTTTTGAGGAAGAAATCGATAAAACACAATTCAGAGAATTGCAACTTCAGGGTGACGGCGGCAATACCTGGGATTTGACTCGTTTGTGGGATAACGTTACGACGGAATATAATGGATTTAGGACGGCTGACAACGAAGGATTACCTACCCGGTTTCGTACCTGGCAGGTTCACGATGGCCGTGAATATTCGTCCAGCAATACCCGTTTGTTTGAATTATGGGGAAGCAATAATCCCAGTCCTGATGGGAGTTTTGAAGGGTGGACTAAAATAGGCGATTACGAGGTGATAAAACCTTCGGGATTGCCTCCAGGAGAATTGTCCAATGAAGACATTGCCGCAGCCGCAGAAGGTGACGAACACATGGTGCCTATCGAGGCGCCGGCGGTCCGGTATTTGCGATTGAACGTAATCGCTACTTTCACAGCACCACCAAACTCATCCACCGGTGGAGCCTGGATGGTCGAAATCGGTTTTTGGGGAAAGGAAATCAATTAACCATGGAAAATACAATGATAAACCTGATGTCAAAATATATTCTGGGTGCGTTCATCCTCTGTACCATGATAAACTGTACCAGGATGGATCATACCTATGCAGACTTTCTGGAGGGAGGTGAGAAAGTATATAGTGCTAAACCAAGAAAGATTGGCTTGTTTGCGGGGAACGAACGG
>CALEIL010000593.1 GCA_937876435.1 uncultured Bacteroidota bacterium | reverse complement strand
AGACCGATGGACTGGTAGAACTTTGATGAAAGAACCGGGGACACCCATCCGGGGCGAACAGCATAGTCCATTACTTCGAAAGGCTTTCGATGATAATGATGATGATGATGATAGGTTTACGAGCTCCTGCAATGCGAGGCTTATGCGGAAGAAATAGCAAAACCAGTCAGTCGGAGGCACCGGTTATTCAGTCTTTGATCCATCCTTCACACTTTCCCCTTCCAAAACCTGTGTTCTTTCTATTATATCAGATAGATCGTTTCACAGGCCTTGTTTGGCTGACCCGGAATCATTTAAACAATCAATTCACAGCTCATAGTTGCTCCAGTCCATGATTTCATTCCGGGTGGACTGATCGATGCACTCATCGAGCGTTTTTTGATCGTACGCCAGACCATGAGCATCCAGAACTTCCTGCGGTACTCCGTCCCATACGTGAGGAGTATTGCCCATGTATCCCAGGTAGGATACCCCTATTTTGCTAGTGAAATACCCACAGGCAACCAGGTCCCTCAGAATCGAAAAGAATTTAGCCCCCTGGGTGAATTCCGGTTTGACGTCGAATGGATAGGCGATATCCTCTACGATTTCAATTTGCTGATTGGGCGTGATGTTGACAAACTGACTGTTAAATCTTCGACGGCTTTCGTGATTGATCCATTGCAACCCACCTCTGAGAGGTAATTGATACTCGGGTTTGTCGAGCGCCATAAAGTCGATGAAGGTAAATACATCAGAATCCGTAGCAGAACCAAATTGGCCGTCTTTTGGTACGATAATATCAGCCAGTACGTTGATCAAAGCCTCTTCGTCTGAGGTGAAAAACGATGAAGCCGCCAGAGCCATATCTCTCTCGAGTTCTTCTTCTGTTCTGCCTATGTTAAATGGGTTCTCGGGTTTATTCGGGACTCCTGCCACTTTATTTTTATCCTCCGGTTCGCAAGCAGTGAACAAAAATCCAGTGGTCGCTGCTCCGGCTATCAGGTAACGTAATGATCTTCTCCTGTCCATATTACAAATTCATTTTTTTATATTCATCCAGAAGGTATTCCGACGATCTCCAGGCCAGAGCCAGGATGGTCCACGTGGGATTTTTATCCGCCTGAGATACAAATACTCCCCCATCCATCACGAACAGATTGTCCACATCGTGGGTTTGATTAAAGCTATTGGTTACAGAACTATTCTTATTGGTTCCCATGCGGGTTGTACCCACTTCGTGTATAATCCGCCCGGGTGCTTCCAGTCCATAATTGGTTTCAGGTCCGGGTTTTTCGCCGGTAGGTATCGCCCCCAATGAATGGATGATTTCCTCAAAAGTATCCTGCATATGCTTTGCCTGGTGAATCTCGTCATCGGTCCAGTGGTAGTTAAAGCGCAGGACCGGAATCCCATACTGATCGACCACGCTGGGATCAATCTCACAGTAATTATCTTTTTGAGGCACCGATTCACCCCGTCCGGCAAACCCGATCCGGGCTCCATAAAACCTCTTAACATCCTCTTTAAATGACAAGCCATAACCACCGGCTTTTTTCAGTTTTCCGTCTTTTCCCGGTATCCGACCGTTCAAATTTTCCATCCCAAATCCGGTACCATAGCCGGGCATATACATTCCTCCACCGTATTCGATGTGATAACCCCGGGTAAAATCGAGATCCTTTTTATCATTGAGCCACCAGGGTGTGTAAACCTGCATCCCCCTGGCACCGTCCTCGTTATAACGAGCCCGATCCAAAAGTTCCGGAAGGATTGCGCTCCTGGAGGCTCCCGTGGAATCGTGCAGATAATGTCCGATGACCCCGCTCGAATTTGCAAGACCGTTGGGATGAGCTGCCGATTTGGAGTTGAGCATGATGCGGGCAGTACTGCAGGCACTGGCAGCCAATATGACGACTTTAGCTTTGATTTTGTACTCCTGGCGATCCTGCTTGCTGATATAGGATACACCCGTTGCCCGGCCATTTTCATCGGTAGTGACTTCCCGGACCATGGCATCTACGTACAGATCCATATTGCCGGTTTCTCTGGCAGGTTTGACCAGAACAGATGAGGAAGAAAAGTCTGCGTAGACGTTGCACCCTCTGTTGCACTGCTGACAGTAAAAACAAACCCCGCGTTGGTCATTCAGGCGTTTCGTCAACACCGATTTTCGGGCTGCAATCACCGGTATTCCCAATTTTTCAACTCCCTTTTTCAAATACAATTCATGCAGCCTTGGCTTAGGAGGCGGTAGGAAATATCCATCGGGTTCGTTGGGAATATTTTCCCGGGTTCCATAGACCCCTACCAATTTATCTACCTTGTCGTAGTATGGTTTGACGTCATCGTATCCGATCGGCCAGTTGTCTCCCTTTCCGTCAAAATCTTTCCTTTTGAAATCAAGTGGTCCAAATCGCAGTGAAATACGCCCCCAGTGGTTTGTTCGGCCACCGACCATATGAGAACGGAACCAATCAAATTCCGAATCGCCCTTCCGGGTATAAGGTTCCCCTTCGATTTCCCAGTCTCCATAGGCCATATCCAGATCGCCAAAACCCCTGGTGGGAGTACTGGCTCCCCGTCTGGGGGATTCGTAAAACCATTTTAACTGGGTCTGGGTTTTCGGATCCGCGGGATCAAAATCCGGTCCCGCTTCCATCATCGCAATTTTAAGGCCAGCTTCAGCCAGGATTTTCGCGGCCATTCCACCACCGGCCCCCGACCCCACAATGCACACATCATACACTGGTGATTGTTCTTTGATTTGAAACATATATTTTACACTTATTCTTGTTGAATGATTGAATTTCGCCAAAGTAAGATAATAAATCAGGGGGATAACAATACTATTTTGGCTTTTTTTGGTATGAAATAATATATCTCTCGGATTATTGTCGGGGTCTACGGAATACCAAAGGTCATTTCCTGTATTTAATTTGACTTTTTTCCAAATAATTTAGTAACTTTTCCCACCAGAAGGTAAGTTTCAGGGTTATGAGAACTTTTAAGGCAAACTTACAATCCCTTTTCTGGCCGGTATTATTCTTCATTGCAGGAATTTGTACTTCTTCATGCGACTTGTTGAAATATTTAGATCCGATCCCCACTCCCTATCTGATCGTGATTATCATTGGCATTTTTTATTGTTTCCTGTCAGGGGGTTTGTCCCATATCATCAGTTATCACCACATCTGTCAATTGTTATTCTTTATCGCTGGCTGGTCTATTGCGACCGTTCAGGAAATATCATACGATCGCTATTCGATGGAATTATCAAAAGACCCAGCCCCTACCGGGAAGATTACCGATATATCCCGGTTCGCTCAAACGGACAGATTCACCGTTCAACTACCGAAAAATTCATGGTGGACGCCCGCACACCATTTCAATATTACTCTGATGGACAAGGGATCTACCCTCCGCAAAGGCCAAATTATCCGTATCAACAGGCCACTTAGCCCGATCAAGTCCGATTATTTACCCTTTTCATTCCAGGCTAAAGAATATTGGCACTTGAAGAATACCAGCCATGATATTTTTCTTTACGATGCTTCGGATATACAACTGATCAATGAAACACCTCAGAATCCCGTAGACATTCTCCGGCAAAAAGGATTGGATAGGATAGACAAATTGTACCCGGATCCTGGTCAGTCCGGAATTTTGAAGGCATTATTATTCGGGCATACCGATGGAGTCAGTCGTGAAGTAAAAATCAATTTCAGAGATTCTGGCCTTCTCCACGTCCTCGCTGTATCAGGTCTTCACGTAGGAATCGTGTGTGGTTTGTTGTTTTTTCTGTTATTTCCCATAAAATTGTTTTCTTCCCAACAGGGACTGCATTCCCTGATAGTCATTTCTGCATTGTGGGCTTACGCCTTACTAACGGGAATGAACATTCCTGTAGTGAGAGCCGTCATCCTGATGACTTTTTATCTGACAGCTACTCCACTAAACCGTCAAAAAAACAAGTGGCACAATTATCTATGGGCGATGATGATCGTCCTGGTTATCCAACCCAAATCCCTGTTTTCGGTGAGTTTCCAGTTGTCTTTTAGTGCTGTAGCGGCTATTCTGATTTTCTATACTCCGATCAATCAACGGTTGAAATCTATAATGGGTCAAACTTATTTTACGAGTTTGACCGCCGTGTCACTGGCAGCTCAAATTGGCGTGTTACCGTTGCTTTTGTGGCATTTCCAACAAATATCATGGGTGAGTACATTATCCAGCTTTCTGGTCATCCCTCTTCTATTCCCTTTGATACTGCTGACGGCTGCCTCCATTATAACACCTATCTCCTGGGATTGGATGGTCTGGATTTTCAGTGAATCGGCCCGGATAGTCGTCAGGCTGATCCTGGGTCTTTCTGAAATGCTTTCACAATGGGAATTTTCCTCCCATATTGTAGTGTGGCATCCAGTCTCTATCGTCTGTCTGATAATATCACTTGTCATCGCCGCCTTGTATATGGAAATTGGGGTAAAAAACGGGTGGTTTTGGATGAGGAATTCATTCCTGGTCATGCTTGGGCTATGCTTTATCCTGGAAAGTGGCAATGTATATTCGAAAAGGAATAGTCCGGTACTGGTCATCTTTAAGCATCAAAAGCAAACGTTCACTGAGTTTTACTATCAGGGCAGGAGTTATTCAAATTTTTCAGGCTCCCCTCCACCTTCACTCCTCCGAATCCGCCAAAAATACTACATCCGGGATACCTTGCCGGTTCATTCTGACCAGGCGTGGGCCCAATTATTGACTTCTCTCGAAGAAAAACGGCAGAATTCCGGAGATCAGAAAATCAAATCCATACAGGTTGTTGATTGTATCGACCAAAGAATATTTGACGTAAGCCTCACAGCCTGGAATGGAAGACCATCCGACTCCAACCCAAATCATATCATACCTGCATTAATGGCCTACAAAATAGAGTGAACCTGAATAAAAAAGACACATATCGGAATTATGCTATCTGGGCGGTGCTTCTATTATTCTATGGGGTTTTCTATTTTATAAACAATAGAGGTTGGATCAATGAACTCGATATTGAAATTCAAAACTCAGTTCCATCCTCCATAGCTATGGATAATCAACCTGAACTCAATTTCCAGGAAACAGACACCATATTACCTG
>CALEIL010000592.1 GCA_937876435.1 uncultured Bacteroidota bacterium | reverse complement strand
CGTATGGGCAGGTCTCGCTACGTCCCTTCGGTCCTAGTCTCAATTTTGCACACCCGTACGGTGTAATTGACAAAAAACGGTAAATGTGAACGAGCTCAATTTTTCTCATAATCGGATTTCTATCTTCACACTCTGTCCATTGTCAACTGTCCATTGTCAACTGTCCACTGTCCATTGTCCACTGTCCACCATCCACTGTCAACTGTCCACTGTCCACTGTCCATTGTCCACTATCCACTGTCCATTGTCCACTGTCCATTGTCAGCTATCAGCGGTTTTGTGTCAGTAAAAATTCAATCTTTCTCACGATAATATCCACCTGATTCATTTGCTCTTCGATTTTCTGAAAATATATGCTCACGTCCTGATCCTTCCAGCTTTCTGAAATGACCCGGGCTCCCAGACTGATTCGAAGGACTCCGCCTGGATGACCCTGTTTATCCATGATTTTCACCGGTTGGCCGATGTGACAAGGTAGCGAAGCAATGCGGTCGAGTTCATAATCAGCAAAATCCGGATGGTCGGTCAGATCCTCATTGAGTAATTTGTACAATTTGGTAACCTCCTCATAGTCGAGGACATGATTGCCTTTCTTGACAAAAAACGGAAAGATGGTCCTTCGGTTTTTGAGTAAGTGATGGCCGTTGACCGGAGGTGCTTCCACCTTTTCTTCCAAAGGAATCAAAAAGGGTGCCTGATCGATCACCTTCGCCACGTGATTGCAAAACATCTCGGTCCCCAGGTACCGGAGGGATATCGGAGTGGCAAAATACCGCTGGATTTCAACCACCGCCGAATACCATCGCATGTACAGACCCAGGTTGAGTCGTTCCGGCAGATTGCTCCCGAGCTCCCACGATGGCGGACATTCGTTCTTACAATTGTATTGTTCGAGTCCTTCGGGGAGCGTATTATTCACGGCGGCCCACTGCAGACTAAATTTTCTCGGAATAATCAGGGCTCCGCTAAAGGGTGGACCCGTGAAATATTTTGAACCCGTGATGGTCATCAGATAATTGCGCCGGATATACGACCGGATGTCTTCCTGATCCATGCGAAGCTGGGAATTATCTACCATTTTCAATACCCGGTCACCAAATTCAGCCTCTAGGTGGGTCAAAAGTTGGGGACTCGGCGATGAATATCCCAATTTCGATTGGTCCATGATGTGCAGGACGGGTTGCTCTCCCCGTTCCAAAGCATTTAATATGGCGTTTTCCACTTCCGCATCCACTTCATTCGCTGGTTTCAATCTTCCCAGATCATCCCGCAGACTGATGGGGATCAGGTCCGCTGGTTGAAAGCCGGCGATCGGTTCACCTTTTTGCACCAAAAAATTCAGTGCGGTCCGGTCGGAAAAATGCCTGCCATTCAGGGCCAGGGGAACCCCGCTTCCGGTTTCATCGGCTGCTACCAGAATATGGCAAATTTTCCGTGGGAAAATCGATTGGCAGATCCCGGAAAGAATCAGCGAAATATCGGTCCCCGAAGGCGCGAGGATAATCGTCGAATCATCGGGCAGGGTCAACGCTGATTTAATCTTCTTTTTGAGGTGGGCGGCAAATTTGACCATCGTTTTATCCAACCCTTGCTCCAGGGCTGATTCGATCAAAAATTGCCGTTTGATTTCTGTCCGGCTGAATGCCACATTGGATACCGAGGTGGCTGTAGAAGAAGCAAACGTCAATGCTTCCGGACGTGGAAAAGGCCGGCATCCGTATTTGTTGAGCAATTTTACCGGATCGACGTTCAAACGCAGGTCACCTCCCCTCATAAACAAGGCCTCCGTAGGGTTGGCTAGTTCTCTGATCACATCGATGTACCTGGGATCGATGGGCTGGTTTTCATACGTTTGATTGTGAAGCTCGCCCAGAATTTCAAATTCCTCCGGTGCCGGGATCGGTACGATACCCAACCCTGTCGTTTTATATCTCAGAATAATCTCGGCTATATCGGCTGAAATCTGATCGATCGCTTCCTTATCCTCCTGCGGGATCAATTCGTAAAACCGGGCGGTGACCCTGCAGGCGGCTATATCACATATCCGAACGTCAAATTGGTCGGCAGGCATCCTATGGTACCAGATTTGCCATTCGATCCCATATCGGAGACAGAGTAGGGCAGCAACCGGGTTGCTCAAAAGATTGACCCCGATGTTGATCGAATGACCCGGGTGGATGAAAAATCCATCGGGTTTCGACATCATCGAACGGATCAGAATATTTTCGATTTTGGGCAAGGTACTGGACCGGCTCAGTATCCGGATCAGTTGGATACGTTCTTCCAGGGATTCCGCATTTTGTTCCTGGAATAAGCTCTCAGCCAGTGTATCGCTTTCTACTATACGTCTTGCCATTTTTGGTTTATCTGTTTGGTGGTTTTGTGGAGGGGTTGTATCAACCCCTGCGGACCGTTTGTCGTTTGGTCAAAGTTCTGCCTTGCCCGAAATCCGCTTTTCCATGCTGCAAATTACGGATAAAAACACCCAAACACAAGCATTCATGCTTTATCAGTCAATGGGAAGTTTGTCCCTGGCATCATCGAACCGGTCCTCTGAGTGCAGATCTACCTTTTAAAATATTCCAGGGTTAATTCCAATCCCTGCTCGAGGTTCGTCTTCGGAACCCAGCCCAATAATTCTTTGGCCCGACTGATATCGGGTTGCCTCATTTGGGGGTCATCCACCGGAAGTTCCCGATAACTGATCCGGGCTGTGTCGTTTCCTACTTTTTTTAGGATCAGTCTGGCCAGTTCGAGGATTGATATTTCTTCAGGATTGCCCAGATTTACGGGTTCGTGATAGTTCGTATGTAGTAATCCGTAAATCCCATCAATCAAATCGGTTACGTAGCAAAATGACCGGGTCTGGCTGCCATCTCCAAAAACGGTCAGATCATCTCCCCGGATTGCCTGAGCGAAAAATGTAGGTAAAGCCCGGCCATCCCGGGTTCTCATCCGGGGACCGTAGGTGTTGAATATGCGCACTATTCGCGTGTCGATGCCATGAACCCGGTGGTAAGCCATGGTAATGGATTCCTGGAATCGTTTGGCTTCGTCGTATACCCCCCGGGGCCCGATCGGGTTGACATTGCCCCAATATTGTTCGTTTTGGGGGTGCTCCAATGGATCTCCGTACACTTCGGACGTAGAGGCAATCATAAAAACCGATTGCTTATTCCGGGCCAGCCCGAGCAAATGATGCGTGCCCAATGAACCTACCTTCAGGGTATGGATCGGCATTTCCAGATAATCGATGGGACTGGCTGGCGATGCGAAGTGCAGGATGTAATCCACGGGCCCCGGAACGTGGACGTATTTGGTTACATCGTGATGATAAAAGGTAAAATTTTTTAGTGGAAACAGATGCTGTATATTGTCCAGGCTTCCAGTCAACATATTATCCATCCCGATGACATCGTATCCTTCGTGGATGAATCGGTCACAGAGATGGGAACCCAGAAATCCGGCTGCGCCGGTGATTAATATTCGTTTCATGGTTGCTGGGAGCTAAGCTCCGTCATATTTGTGCGGTATTTGCGGAGCAAAGTCCCGGGTTTGTTGTTCTGCTCGCTGCGCTCGCGGCACCTATGGGGCGTCTTGCGAAACAAGTGACGCGTTTGCTGGCTATCGCCCGTTTGTCACATCATTCACTATGCTCATGATGTGGTTTGGGAGCTTCGCTTATCCCTCAAACGGGTGCTAACCCTCAAACGACTCAGTCTGCCAGGACTGAGTCCCAAACGTATTGATCGCACGATCAATACCCAAACTGCGGCGTAAAGCGCTTCTATAAAGCGGACTCCGCTTTATAGAAGCGCTTTACGCCGCCCAATGCTTTCGTAATAAAACCCTTTCTCGGCCATATAATCCACTTCGTAGAGGTTGCGTCCATCAAAGATCACCGGTTGGGTCATCAGCGATTTCATCACTTCAAAATTGGGTGTCCGGAAGACGCTCCATTCGGTGATGATGGCCAAAGCATCCACGTCGATCAACGCCTCATAGGCATCATTGACGAGAGTGATTTTATCGCCAAAGTGATATCGGATATTTTCCATGGCTTCGGGATCGTATGCCTTGATGGCTGCTCCTTGATCCAACAATTCCTGTAGGATATAGAGTGAAGCTGCTTCGCGGACGTCATCCGTATTGGGTTTGAAAGCAAGACCCCATACTCCGATCGTTTTTCCAGCGAGTTGACCGTCGAAATAGCGGATGATTTTACGAGCCAGCAAACGTTTTTGCTGGTCATTCACCTTCATCACCGATTGGAGGATTTGCAAATCGTATTCATTTTCCAGACCAGTATGAACCAGGGCTTTCACATCCTTGGGGAAACAGGAACCTCCATAACCCACACCAGGAAACAGAAACCGCTTCCCGATCCGGGAATCAGATCCGATGCCGATTCTGACCTGATCTACGTCAGCCCCCAGAAGTTCGCACAGGTTGGCGATTTCATTCATAAAGGTAATCTTGGTGGCGAGGAAACTATTGGCCGCGTATTTGGTCATTTCGGCAGACCGTACGTCCATGAAATAAATCGGATTTCCCTGCCGTACGAATGGCTTGTAAAGTCGCTCCATGATGGCTCGGGCACGGGGTGACTTCGTCCCGATAATGACCCGTTCGGGTTTGAGAAAATCATCTACAGCCACGCCTTCCCGCAAAAATTCCGGATTGGATACCACATCAAATAAGGCCGGATCCAACTTTTCGGTCATCACTTCCTCCACCCGGTCCGCTGTGCCCACGGGCACCGTACTCTTGTCGACAATCACGGTGTAGCTGCGGATCAGTTCTGACAAGTCCTCCGCAACCCGCAGAATGTAGGACAAATCAGCCGATCCGTCCCCATTCGGCGGTGTAGGTAAAGCCAGAAAGACAACCTCCGCCTCCTTGATTCCTTCTGCCAGGGACGTCGTGAAAGAAAGCCTCCCCTGCCGTGAATTCCGGTCAAATAAGGTTTTTAGCCCCGGTTCATATATGGGTACCTCGCCTGCCTGCATCCGTTTCACCTTGTCTTCATCTACGTCGATGCAGATGACGTGATTTCCGGTTTCAGCAAGACAAGTGCCCGTCACCAGGCCTACATATCCAGTTCCTACTACTGCTATA
>CALEIL010000591.1 GCA_937876435.1 uncultured Bacteroidota bacterium | reverse complement strand
ATTTTTAAAATCGAATTTCGAAAAATTGTACCCTACATAATCCACTTCTCCATTGATAAATCCGCTTTTCCCAAATTTGTACCCGAGCCCGGTCGATAGCCTCCAGGGATTGATAAACCGATACTCAAATTGATTTTCCTCACTGTCCGCATCGCCAGAACTTGGCGTGTTGTTCTCCGTCCACTCATACTGCATGGTATTGCGGAAATTATCGGTGAGGTTGAGAACAGTCGGGCTGGCCATGGAAAGACTCCACGATATTTCAGGTGTGAATTTCAATATGGCGCCGATCTTTACATTGACCCCTACTCCGGTGGTAGAAAGGTATTCCGTGAATTGGAGTCTGTCAAACTGAGGTACAATATTGCCTTTATCCTGTTCCTGGTAGGTCTTACTGCTCTGGAAATTTATAAAATTCAATCCGACAGTTCCACCTATGAGAAGTTTATTGCGATAATTGCCCGCAAATGTAACGGCCGCCTCACTCCATCCACCTTCCGTATCGATGATTTGACTTCTGTAAAGATCCTTGTCTTCATTCCGATAGTAGTCGTATTCATACAATCCATCGCCCTCGATGTCATATATTACACCGGCGGAATAGGCTGGCCCTGCTTCCAGAAAATCCAAAGCGTCGGGATTCAGTCCACTTCCCAAGGCCGCCCAACGTTCACTGATACTTCCCAGGCCGTTGCCATCATAGAATATCTCGTTGTCAAAATTAGCCAGGTTGTTGTAGGTAATACTAAAACTCTTGGCCATCCAATTTTTGTTGGGGCTGTAAGTGGTAAAAACGATCCCGCCCTGAGGTATAGACATCTCAAAATCGGAGGAACCTACTTCTCCGATTCCACCATTGATCAGGGTGGATTTATTGGAAAAAACGGATACATCCAGGGTTCCTGAAATTTCACTTTTCCAGAATGCCGCAATACCGGCTGGATTGATACTGGCCACGCTGAGATCAGCACCAATAGCACTCATGGATCCACCAAGTCCGTTGTATCGGGCACTACCCGTCGGGGTCTGGAAGGAGTAGCGATATGCATCCAAAATATTCTGACTGGTACCGGTGATCACAAAAACTAAAAGAATGAACCCGGTTAAAATACTTCTATATATCATTTTTCTCTTTCGTTTACTCAAAAAAAAGGCTACCTAATTTATTCAAATTTATAGGTAGCCCATTATATATTATTACCTGAACAAACAGGTCATCCCTAACTATCCATTCACCCCTTACAATTTACCTGGGCGAAGTCCGGCTTGATGAAGATCCACTACTGCTTCTGGGACTTGAACTTGACGATCGGGAACTGCTCGATGACGGGGTATAACTCCTCTGGGAAGGGGTACTTCGGTTAACCGAAGAACCTGAATTCCTGGAAGAAGGGGTATAATCCCGCGTGTTACTTCTGCTGCTCGGCGTATAAGTCCGTCGAGATTCAGATGACCGATCAGGAGTATAATTGCTTCTGGGCGACTCCTTGGAAGGAGTGTAGTTCCTGCTGGGAGGCGTACTCCGCGGTGTATAAGTACTCTTATCACCGGCAGATCTACGCTCTACCCTGGAAGGTGTCTGATAAACCCTTTTAGTAGTACCTTCCCGATCCGGAGTATAGGTATTGGATCGTGGAGAAGTACTGGTTCCATTATTACCGGAACTTCTTGGGCTTACTTTCTGTCCCTGATCCCGGTCAGCATCACGCACTGATTTGTTGGAACGATCTTCACCCCGTGGTGAAGTTCTGGTGGTCGGAGCCTGGTACCCCTCATTATTTCCACTGCTTCGTACCTGAATTCTTCCGTCTCTTGCAGAAGGAACCACTCCGGTAGCACCACTCGTTCTGGCACCGTTGTAATATACGGGGCGTTCACCCGGATTTACATTGTTGCGATAGATGTAAGGATATCTGCTTCCGAAATAACCTCCATAGTACCCGCCGTACCCGTAGTTGTAGGCCATGATCGGATCATAGAAGCTATAAGGGTTGTAGTATCGACCGTATATATTGCCATATCCAAAGTGCGATCCGTATCCGAATGGATAACCAAATCCAAACGATAACCCAAAATGAGGTCGGAAGAATGGACTATAGAATCCAGAATATCTGTACGGATTGTAAAAACGGTGAGGATTGTAAAATCCACCCATCATATAATAGTCATCGTACATAAACGGATCGTAGAAAAATCTATCCCGGTGAAACCTGTTGATTCTTCTGGTGTACGCATAATCGTCAAAATAGTAATTACCAGTCGAATAATCATCGTTATAGTAATCGTACTCATCATCATCGTAGGCGTATTCACCATTTTTCACCCGTGGACGTTGGTTATCCCGGCTGTAGTTGTATGACTGGTCAGTGGCCTGATCGTCGTACCCTGAATTCCTGTCGGAGTTCTGGGCCAGATTGGTGCTGGCTGAGTATTGATCCTTGGAAGGATCAAAATATACGTCGTCGAACTGTGCGTATACCGAAGTGGTATAAGCTGCCATCGCGACAACCAGCAGGCCGATATGTTTCACAAAATTTTTCATAATCATTTTTTTATTCTTGGTGATCTCAAATATCTCACGTCTAATTTAGTACTTTTGGGGCGAAATTTTAGTTAAAATCCATTAAATCTGGATATTTCGTCCAAATTGCCTGGGAAGGTTTTTTTCCCAGTTACTAATATGACGTAATATCGGATAAAATAGTTTCACGATTAACAAAAATTTAGGAGGATCTCCCGGATTTATAAACGCTTACATCTATATAACGCACAACATGGCCAAATCGATCGCTTCCAGAGCAGAAAATTATTCGCAGTGGTACGTAGATATCATCAAAAAAGCCAAACTGGCCGAGCACTCAGCCGTCCGGGGAAGCATGGTTATTCGACCCTACGGTTTTGCCATCTGGGAGAATATCAGAGACCAGCTCGACCGGATGTTCAAAGAGACCGGCCACGTCAATGCCTATTTCCCTCTTTTTATCCCCAAATCCTTTCTCAGTAAGGAGGCGGCCCACGTGGAAGGTTTCGCCAAGGAATGCGCCGTAGTCACCCATTACCGGTTGATGAACAATCCGGATGGGGAAGGCATCGTAGTAGATCCTGAAGCCAAACTCGAAGAAGAACTGATCGTACGCCCCACGTCCGAAACCATCATTTGGAATTCGTACCGGGACTGGATCAAGTCCTACCGGGATTTGCCCATTCTGATCAACCAGTGGGCGAACGTTGTCCGTTGGGAAATGAGGACCCGATTGTTTCTCCGAACGGCTGAATTTCTGTGGCAGGAAGGGCATACTGCTCATGCAACCCGGGAAGAAGCCATCGAAGAAGCCGAACGCATGCAAGAGGTGTACGCCACTTTTGCCGAACAATATATGGCTATGCCCGTGATCCGGGGCACCAAATCAGAGAGTGAGCGATTCGCCGGAGCCCTGGACACCTACACCATCGAGGCGCTCATGCAGGATGGGAAAGCATTGCAGGCCGGTACTTCTCATTTTCTCGGGCAAAACTTTGCGAAAGCTTTTGATGTCAAATTTTCCAACGAAGAAAATCAGGAGGAATACGTATGGGCCACTTCCTGGGGCGTATCGACGCGATTGATGGGAGCCCTGATCATGACCCATTCCGATGATGACGGGTTGGTTCTTCCTCCGAGAATAGCCCCCATCCAGGTCGTGATCGTACCGATTCCCAAACCATCGGAAGAACTCGATGAGGTAGCCCGGCAAATAATGCAAGATCTGAAAGCAGCCGGTATCACTTCCCAATACGACAACGATGCCAAAAACCGCGTCGGATTTAAATTTGCGGAACACGAACTACGCGGGATTCCCGTCCGGATCGGATTGGGAATGAGGGATCTGGAAAATAATCAGGTCGAGGTAGCCCGCAGGGATACAAAGGAAAAATCATTTATACCCCTGGATAATCTGACCAGCTCCCTCAGAACTCTCTTGGAAGAGATCCAGTCCAATCTATTCAACAAAGCCGTTCAGTTCCGGGAAGAACACACCTCCCGGGTAGATACGATGGAAGAATTTGAGTCCGTCCTGGAGGACAAAGGCGGCTTTGTCTATGCGCATTGGGACGGCAGCCCCGAGACCGAAGAGGAGATCAAAAACCGAACCAAAGCCACGATTCGTTGTATTCCGTTGGACGCACCGGAGGAAGAAGGTGTCGACCTCGTCTCCGGAAAACCTTCCAAAAGAAGGGTGGTGTTTGCGAAAGCGTACTAAAGGGATTTACGATTTTGGATTTACGATCTACGATTTACGATTTGCGATCTACGATCTACGATTTACGATTTACGATTGGTTTTATCACAAGTACTGAATCTTCAATCTAAATTCGTCAATCGTAAATTAGAAAGGATCTATAGTTTTTTTCGTCTTGAAGTTCGGATTGAAGCAACAATTATGGATGTGATTTCATCCACCTCTGTCTTGATTTTCGAAACTCTATCAGCCTTCACCAGTCCACTTTCTTCGAGTATTTCAAGCCAATAATGTGTTTCATCGGACTCCTCCTCAACAATTTTTAATTTGTTTATAAAATCTGCAGTAGACTTAGCACGACACGCTGCCCTATAATTAGCTCCTATTGAAGTTGCACTTCGTAAAATTTGACTTGATATAATTTTAGCAGATTGGTTTCTGGGTAGTTCGTTGACAAGATCAATAATTTCCAGACCAATTCCTTTTGTCCTTTTCTTTATTAGTTCCTGCATAATCCGATCGGATTGACGATTGAGGATTTTTATGACCATTACTCAAATCGTCAATCGAAAATGTATTCCATTCCCTGTCGGAATACGATATCCACCGGAATTCCCAATTCGGTCAACCGGTCGAGATCACTCTGGAGTTGTGAGCGAATCACACCAGTCTCCTGGCTCAGCCTGGCCACGGCTGCCTTATCGCCATTGCCCTGTAATTCTAGGATGGTGCGGGACAGGGATACGATAGCCTCTTTCATTTTGTCCATATTGACCCTATACGTGCCATCGGATGGATTCCGGCTGAATGCTTCGTGCTCCAGGAAGTAATTGAATCGCAACATATTGGCTTTCCCATGGGCAGAGCTGGCTCCAAATCGCACCGATCTGAATATCGAAGCCATAAACGTGGTATAATAATCTTCCAGATTTCCTTCGGTAATCACCCCTTTGTCGTATAAATAATCGACCATATACAAACCCAGGATGTCCGCTTTCCCTTCTTCCAGCCAGGAAAATTCCTCCTGCAAGGCTTCCCGGACTGTCCCTTTTCCATTGATGGTATTTTTGATTCCCAGTCCATGCGCCACTTCGTGAAACATAGTATTGGCAAAGAAGGCTTCAAAGGTAATGTGCTTCCTCTGCTCAGGTGCGATCAACACATCCGCTATCGGCTCCAGGATGAGTTCAAACTTTGCCTGCATGACATTTTTGAGCTGGGACCGGCGGGTTCCTTTTTCTTGTTGGAGCGTTTCATCGTTGGGTAGATTGACCGCGATTGTTTTACTACCGGAGTTGCAATCACCGGCGTAATACACGGCATCGTAGGCGTTGAGCTGCGCATCGGTGCCAGGTTTCTCGGCTTTTAAACTGGCCGGTACGGGAAGGGATTCCTGCAATTCTGCCAGATAACTGACGTATTTCTCCAGTCGTTGACTCCATTCGCGATCTTTGACCAGAACGTAGGCTTCGTAAGCTGTTTTATAGTTGTACAGGTGATCCTCATAATTCTCAATCGGACCGATAATGATATCGAGCGTATTGTCCGAAATGTCAAGCCACGCTTCGTCGCTTTTAGTAAACTGGTCGTTCATTAGCGCCTCCGCCCGCAAGTTGAGGTAGTGCTTCAGGGATTCGTTTTCGGCCATAGACGCGGCTTCTTTGAGAAATCCGGAGGCCCTTTCCAGCCAGGGTCTGTATTCTTCATGGTAGGGGATGGTGGTCAGTTCTCCGGCGTCATCTCTCCGGACCAGCGTATAGGGATCATCCTTCCCCTCCAGCTCCGCTGCTTCAAATTCGGCCCTGGTCATATCCGAGGGATAAAACCGGGCACCGGCAGGTTTTTCGGAAAAAGCTGATAAAAAGGGAGCATTGTCCGCCAGCCTGTCCCACGGGCCATAGTTTATCCGGGCAAATTCACGAACCTTTTCGGATTCAATGGCTGCGAGAAATGGCTCAGGCTCACCATAAGATTGCATCCAAAATAGGGTATCCATGATTTTTGCTGCGTTGATCAACAGAGGGAGCATTTTTTTTTGGGAGGCGCTTAGCATGGATATGTCGGTGGTCAACTCAAAGGGGGCGTATATTTCAAGCCTGGAAGAATCCCCGGTATATTCACCAGTTTCAATCTTTTTCATATTATTATTCTGAGACTGGCACGAAAACCCACAAAGGATTGTTAGTGCAAGGTATGTACTATAAATGTACTTCATGGTGTTATAGTTTTAATCGACGTGATTGATTCATCTTTTGAATTGGATCAAAAATAATATAAATAACAGAAATGCAGACCAGGATTTCACTTTCAACAGACCTATGAAAAAATGCTTGTTTATCGTTCTTTTACCCGTTTTGACTGCCTTATATATGCAGGCTCAGTCCCCAGTAGGGACTTGGGTGACCATTGATGATAAGCGCAATGTGAATATCGCTCATGTCGAAATATTCAAAAAGGATGGAAAGTTGCACGGTAAGGTGATCAGACTTCTGCCTGAAGCCCGAACCAGGACCTGCTCAGGATGTAGTGGTGATCTGAAGGGAAAATCCATCGAAGGCATGACTATGATCTGGGATGTTCAGCCCGAAGATGATAAATACTGGTCAGGCGGAAAACTCCTGGATCCCAACTCAGGAAGGAAATATGATTGCAGCATCTGGCTGGACAGCGACGACACCCTCAAGGTCAGAGCCAGTTTCGGAATTTCACTTTTGGGACGTACCCAAACATGGA
>CALEIL010000590.1 GCA_937876435.1 uncultured Bacteroidota bacterium | reverse complement strand
AGGTCCGCGATTGGATTCGAGCGGATAGATGGTTTATCTGCAATAACTGAATCGTCAATCTAAAATCGTAAATGGATTGACAAGTGATGATTTACGATTTACGACAATTGGGAATCGGTTTGCTTTCACTTGACTCCTTCGTCAATCTAAAATCACTATTCGTATATAGGTCCGCGATTGGATTCGAGCGGATAGATGGTTTATCTGCAATAACTGAATCGTAAATCTAAAACCGTACATCGTAAATCCACTATATGTGGCGCTCAGCGTGATACGATGACCTTACCAGAGGTCCGCTTTCCACGAAATCAAAACCGCGGGCGTAGCCTTCTTCCCGGTAAAATTCAAAAGTATCGGGATGGACAAATTCGGCCACCTTCATGTGCATTTTCGTAGGTTGCAGGTATTGACCCAGGGTGATCACATCACAGCCATGTTCCGCCAGATCATCCATCGTAGCCAGTACCTCGTCCCGGGTTTCACCGAGACCGACCATTATTCCGGACTTGGTTCGCTTGCCGTAATCCCTGGTTCGACGGATTTGTTCCAGGCTGCGGTCGTATTTGGCCTGCGGCCGTACCAGACGATACAACCGGGGCACGGTTTCCATATTGTGTGATACGATTTCCTGACCAGCGCTGATCATTCGTTCGAGGGCCCACCAGGTAGCCTTTACATCGGGAATGAGGGTCTCAATCGTCGTACCGGGACTTTTCTCCTTGATGGCCCGCACGGTCTGATACCAGATTTCCGCTCCCCGGTCTTTGAGTTCATCCCGGTTCACCGAAGTCAATACCGCGTGCTTGACTTGCATCAGGTGGATGGCTTCCGCTACGCGATGGGGTTCGTCTTCATCGTATTCGGGCGGACGACCGGTCTTCACCGCGCAAAACGAACACGACCGGGTACACACATTTCCCAGGATCATAAAAGTCGCCGTGCCGGCTCCCCAGCATTCCCCCATGTTGGGACAATTCCCGCTTTGACAAATCGTGTGAAGGTTGTATTCGTCCACCAGATTACGGACTTTTTTATAATTCTCGCCGATCGGCAATTTGACGCGCAGCCAATCGGGACGTTTTTGTCTTTTTTCTTTGACAGGCAGTTCTATCATAGTTATGGATTTATAATCTCATATGAATTGTAATCGTTTTTCGGAAGGATTACTTCCTTTTACCGAACTGTAAAGATACGTAAAGGTTTAGAAAGAAAGGTTTACTCGACTGATCAACCATGAGAGGGATCGAGGAAAAATAAAAATCAAACATCAGTCCTATTTCGGTGGCCATTATGATCCGTTCGTCCTTGCTCCAGTCAAAATGCATACCTCCCTGAGCATGGATCCCCGGGGCAAATTTCATTTCACCGAGTCCCTTTCTGAAGGGAGCTTTCCCAAAAATGTCTTCGTCGTCCAGGAAGGCCTCCCGTGTTTCGTCGGAATATTTGATATACTCAAACTCCCGGCTGAAAAACCCTTCGTCTTCCTTCACGACCTGGATATAATAGGGTTTTATCAATCCGGCAGAAATACCGTATCGGTACGTATATCCCACCAGGACGTTCTTTTTGGACATCTTGTCACTGAGATAAATCGTCTGACCCTGACTGGCTCTCAAGGTAAAGAGGGAATTTTGCTTCCCGTAGGTGTAGTTTTTAAAAAATCCCCGACTTATGCTGGACTTCAGAGATTGCAAACCGCTGTTGAGTTCCTTGGGATGCCGAATCTGTCCAATTTCAATCTGGTAGTATTTGTCAGTATAAAAATTGGGTAATTGGCCAAACCGGTACCCTACCTGCATACCTGCTGGTGACAATTTAATGGAAAACTGGCGGCTGTGGGTATATATTTTTTGCATGGAAGGTTGTACGGGCTTGGGCCAGTGGATGGCCTGTCCGTCCAGTTGAAAAGACAGCAAAGCCATCAAAGAAACCAAGATATAGTTGACACGTTTTTTCATTCCATAATATATCCGTCCCTAATTTACTTATTTTATCCTAATTATTCTAATTTCAAGGTATTATATTCGCTCAAAATAATCATATCTTAAACCACCATCCCGTATGATCTCACCTTTCGTTGTCCTCATAGTCATAGCGGTTTATTTCGGAGTCTTAATCCTCATCGCCCGGTTGACCTCCAAAAATTCCACCAATGACGACTTTTTTATCGGCAACAGGCAGTCCCCCTGGTACGTGGTAGCGTTTGGGATGATCGGGGCTACGCTATCGGGGGTGACCTTTATCAGCGTGCCAGGCTGGGTGGGAGATTCCCACTTTTCGTATCTACAGATGATCATCGGATATGTATTTGGTTATCTGGTGATCGCATACGTGCTGATGCCGACGTATTACAGATTGCGGCTGACTTCTATATACGGTTATCTCGATCAGAGGTTTGGCGGGTACAGTTACAAAACCGGCGCCAGTTTTTTCCTGCTGTCCCGGACCATCGGGGCTTCCTTTCGACTATTTCTGGTAGCCATTGTTTTGCAGCAATTTCTGATGGATCCCCTGGGGGTTCCTTTCTGGATCACCGTGGCGCTGACGATTGGACTCATATGGATCTATACGACCAAAGGGGGGATCAAAACCATTATATGGACCGATACGATCCAGACAGCCGCTATCCTGACCGTTTTGATTTCGATCATCATGAAGATATCCAATTATTTTGACTGGTCGTTCACAGAAATGATTTCGCAGGTGCGTCATAGTGAATACAGCCAGGTATTCTACTTCGAGGGGGGGTGGTCCGATCCCAATAATTTCTGGAAGCAATTCCTGGCAGGGATGTTTATCACGATCGTGATGACTGGCCTGGATCAGGATATGATGCAAAAAAATCTGAGTATTAACACACTCCGCAATGCTCAGAAAAACATGAATACCTTCAATGTGATTTTGTTCTTCGTCGTGTCGTTGTTCCTGGTCCTGGGAGCATTGCTGTACATTTATGCCGAGGCGATAGGGGTCGGTGTACCGGGTCGTATGGTAGGAGGCGTATCTGTACCTTCGACGGACCTGTTGTTTCCAGAACTCGCGATGAATCATCTGGGTCCCGTGGTGGGCGTCCTGTTCCTGATAGGCCTCATAGCAGCCGCGTACAGTTCTGCCGATTCTGCGTTGACTTCCCTGACTACTTCATTTTGCATTGATATCCTGGGGTTTGAAAAAAAGGAACTAACGGAAAAACGAAAAACGACCACCCGCCAGAAAGTCCATGTGGGTTTTTCACTCCTTCTTTTCCTGACCATCCAGGTATTTTGGTGGATCAACAATGACGCCGTCATTTCTTCCCTTTTCAAGGTGGCTGGCTATACCTACGGGCCATTGCTCGGTCTTTACACCTTTGGGTTTTTCACAACCAGAGAGGTCAGGGATCGTTTGGTTCCCCTGGTGTGCATCCTGGCTCCCATTCTCAGTTACATACTGAACGCCAACTCAGAAAAATGGATGAACGGTTACCAGTTTGGATTTGAAATTCTCCTGGTCAACGGATTGTTTACCGTCCTCGGACTGTGGATAATCTCGAAGCCGCGAAAAAGTGTTCAATGAAGGAAATGCTATGGCGATAAAGAAACCGCCAAAAGTTTGAAGCATTTATAAAATAAAACACTTGCACGTCAATCTGTATTCACCCGCTCAATCTTGGCTCCCAGGGCCTGAAGCCGCTGGTCAATGAACTGGTATCCCCGGTCGATTTGCTGTACATTGTGAATGACGCTTTCTCCTTCGGCTGACAAGGCTGCGATCAGAAGAGCCACTCCCGCCCGGATGTCGGGTGAACTCATTTCGATCCCGCGGAGTCTGGATTCCCGGGCCATCCCGATCACCGTGGCTCTGTGCGGATCGCAAAGGATAATCTGAGCACCCATGTCGATCAATTTATCGACGAAAAAGAGGCGGCTTTCAAACATTTTTTGATGGATCAGCACGCTTCCTTTGGCCTGGACCGCCACCACGAGAACGATGCTCATCAGATCGGGTGTAAAGCCGGGCCACGGGCTGTCATAAATAGTGAGGATGGATCCATCGATAAATTTCTGAATTTCGTACGGTTCACTCCCCCTGACCAAAATACTATTTCCACGGGGTTCGATTTTCACGCCTATCTTCTCAAATGTGTCCGGGATATTCCCCAGCTCCTCCAGATCGACATCCGTGATTTCGAGATCTGATCCCGTCATCGCTGCCATTCCGATAAAACTTCCAATCTCGATCATATCGGGCGAAATGGTATGTTCTGTGCCATTCAATTCCTCTACCCCCTGTACGGTCAGGAGATTGGATCCGATCCCCGATATATTCGCTCCCATCCGAACCAGCATTTTGGATAACTTTTGGACGTACGGCTCGCAGGCGGCATTGTAAATGGTCGTGACCCCCGGTGTGAGGGCGGAGGCCATCAGCATATTGGCGGTTCCAGTGACCGATATCTCATCCATCAGCACGTAGGTACCCTTGAGGTTTTCGCCTGAAAGAAAATAACTGTTGTGGCTTTCGTCGTACTCAAACGTCGCCCCGAGTTTGATAAATCCGTTGAGGTGGGTATCGATTCTGCGACGTCCGATCTTATCTCCGCCAGGTTTGGGAATATACGCTCTTTTGAACCGGGAAAGCAGCGGACCCAGCAACATAACCGAACCGCGTATTTTCTGAGCATCTTCAAAATATCTCGGGCTGAATAAATAATCCAGATCGAGATCTCCGGCCTGAAACCGGAAGCTTTGCCCCCCCAAATCTTCAATGAGGACTCCGAGGCCCCGGAGTAAAGCCATCATTTTCTGGACGTCAACTATTTCGGGGATGTTGTGAATCGTAACGGGCTGGGAAGTGAGAGTAACTGCACTTAGAATTTGCAGGACTTCATTTTTGGCTCCCTGGGGTTTTATAGAACCGCTGAGGGTATGTCCTCCCTGTACAATAAACGATTGGGCCACTTTACCAGGAGTTGTTGGGTTATTTAAAATTGGGTTTTGCTTAGAAAAATTGCCATTGCAGACGTACGTTCGGGATTGGAATCATTGGGCCATGGAGGCTATTATCTTCGTTTCCTATTTTTTTTATTGGTGTTGGTAGGCCTGCTGCGCTTATTATGATAAGGTTTGGACGCCGTCTTTCTCACGGTGTTCTTCAGGGTATTAAACTGGGTATCTTCCAGTACCAGTTTGATCTTACCTTTTGTCATCCCTTCGATGTCATTTTTAATGATTTCATCGTTGACAAACTGCTCTTTGTGCCACGTCCTGTAAGCCATTTTCATATAAGATCCTATGATGCGCACGTACGCCTCCCGGTCCTCCAGATTCTCCATTTCCTGAGCCTTTTTGAGCATTTTCTGAACATTGAGGCCATAATGCTTGAAGTCGATATCCATTTGGGGATACTCCATGGGTTCGTGCACGAACAATTCTTTGGTTTCGGATACTTCCACTCCCTTGGGCACCTCGACATCCAGCTCGTTCTCTGACATAAAGAAAATATGCTTCCACGCCTTGGCCAGGCTGTCGCTGTTTTTGTTCCCGGGATCCGTCATATTGATCATAATATCCACGATTTCTTCGGCTACGGCCTGTCGCTCTGCCTTATCCTCGATGGTGGTAGCATAATCCACCATATTTTGCACGTGGCGACCGTATTCCTGAATCCGGATATCCCGGTGTCTTGTATTGTATTGAAAATTATACATAAATTGATTTTATTAATTGTTGGCAGAACTATAGATGATTTTGATACTCGGCTGCAGTTCAGCATCCTCTATCCCGGGTCCATAAATGACCGACCGGGCAATTCTCAGGATATCCTGTGGAACTGGTATCACGTACATGACGGGGTCGGTCGAACCATCTACCATTCGTTGAAATTCATTGGTGATATTGAAACTATACTCCTGTAAACTACTACTTCCCGAATCACTATCTTCGAGTACTCCGCCAAAAAACTGACGGTATGCACCACTGGATTGGTTAAACAAAATGTCGGAAATGGGTCTTCTCAGGGAGGGTGAATCCTGGTCCATCGCAAATATGGATTCCATCGGTCTGTACACCGAAGTATCATCCTGTGGATGGCCCGCGACTTTCCAGGTCAACGATACATTGTTGACAACCTTGTCCCGGTAATTGTTCAAATCATGGAAATCCGCCCTGATTCCTACGTGCGAAGGCTGGATAAATAAATACTCCGGATCGACGGGCTGGTCCTCGAGGGCTTTCTTAAGCTCGCTGTCACTGGCATCATGTTCTACCGTGGTAAAATGGTGAAGGGAAGAACTCATTCTCAGATAAGCTTGCTTCGCCTCTCCCCCTTTCGTATAGTAAATACGGATCCCTGAAAAGTTTGACACTTCCGTGTTGGCTGACTGGCCCGTAGCTTCTGTAGCGTATGCAAAAAACCGGTAAGCACCCACGAAGGATTGTTGTCGAGGTCGAACCACAAATCCCGGAAATTCCTCGAGAAAACTGAGCACACTGGCGGTTACTGAAGTATCCAGAGCCAGAATTCTTTGGCCAAATTCCGCCGTCATGGGGATCCGGATATGGGAAGGAGCCGACAGAGAATCACCTCTGTTCTGATTTTTATAGGAAGGTTGAAATGTCAGGGAACCTATAGTTCCCGGTTTGGTCTCAAATTGATCAGAGACATAGATCTCTTCGGGCAATTCCCGGCTTTGGAGTTCATACACATCCAGGCTCTGCATCTGGTTGATTTCTCCGTAAGGAGTGAAAGTAGTGTCATAACTCAAAAGCAGAAACGCCGAATCAAATGTAGCTCCGGTAAAATCAATCCCTTGCTGGGAAAACTGTACCTGCGCCGTCAGGTCATACCGGGAATACCCAAATAGCGGATCATTGATTTGACCCAGTACGTGGGTAGAGGGTACGAAGTCTGATTCCTGCCCTTTCCGTACGTATGCGATCACAGAATCTCTGAGGTAAGTGCTGATTTCGTAGTCTAATTCTGTATCCGTTGAAATCTGAAGTTGGTCATCATCGACCAGATCCGATCCGATATCTTCAAATTGATTGCATGACAGAATACTCAGGACGCAAACAGAAAACAGCGTCAGTGATTTCAATATATTCATAAATTTCGTTGTGTTCCTTATTCAGGAACGGTCTCGTCGGTCAATTCTTTATAAAATTCCATATATCCACTCATGATATCGTCAAGATCATCCTCTTCCGGAATATGGAACGGTTGATCCATGGTCTGCATGAAAGCCATCAATTTTTCGTCCTCTTTCAAGGAAGGACTCCCCAGGATGCTTCCATCCGCGTAGGTCAGCGCCCCGTGATGCAGATCAAGACCTTCCCCATTCATATAAGCTTTGAGATCATCCTCATCCAGATTGTTGATTGAGGCCTTCTCCAGAAACCGGTCTTCCAGGTTGCTGTCAAATGGACTTTCGTATATGGAGTACAGCAACTTGGCGTTTCTGAAAATGGGATCATCCTTATATGCTTTTTTAAGGTATAAAGGAATCAAACTGGTCATCCAGCCATGGCAATGGATGATGTCAGGTGGCCACCCGAATTTCCGGACGGTTTCCATGACCCCTTTACAGAAGAAAACCATCCTTTCGGCGTTATCCGCAAATACATTGTCTTCCTTATCCTTGAACATTTGCTTCCGCCTGAAAAACTCGTCATTGTCCAGGAAATACACTTGTAACCTGGCTCCTGGCAGGGAAGCTACTTTTATAATCAGCGGATAATCATCCTCATCCACTATAATATTCATACCAGATAAACGCACTACCTCGTGCAAGCGATGCCTGCGCTCATTGATAGTTCCGAATCTTGGCATAAGAATCCGAATATCCATGCCTTCCTTTATAATTCGATTGGGCAACTCCCTCACAATTTTGGAAACCATTCCCAAACTGGTATATGGCTCCATTTCTTGAGTAACGATCAAGATTTTTTTCTTACTCATATCCCTTCTTTTAATGCAAATAGATTTGAAGCCGTAAAATTACGAAAATTTTATGGGGAAATGAAATAAACATATTATTATTGCACGTTCAAAAGGTCCCTTCCGTATAATAATTTCCGATCTTCGAGATACGATTGGCCTGAGCGTCAATGCCTGATTGGCGTGCACCGCGCCCATTTCATCTTCCGAAGATCCCGGGGTAAATTTTTCTGGCACGTAGAAACTGAGATTACATGTTTTCCGTTTCACAGGGAATCGATGCTTTTGCCGAGATTATTTTGTCGTACCGTAGAAATATGTCTACGGAGATCAACGGATGAGAACTTCCATCACCCCTCCTTTCTGACTACGTGATATAAGGTGCAAGTGCGATATCCGGACAAACACAGCACTACAAATTACTCACAAACTGCATCAGGTACGCGCACACGATGGCAAAATACGTCCCCAGCGCATACCCCAGAACCGCCATCAGAACACCGACCGCTGACAGGGAAGGACTAAATGCACTCGCTACCACAGGAGCGGAAGCAGCCCCTCCGACGTTGGCCTGAGAACCTACCGCTACAAAGAAAAACGGTGCCCGGATGATTTTAGCGACTATGAGCAGCAAGATCACATGCACCAGCATCCACACTCCCCCCAATACAAATAATCCTGCATTTTCAATGATGTCTTTGAAATTCATTCTCATACCGATCGTGGCCACCATAATGTATATAAATATTGACCCCCATTTGGAAGCTCCATATCCTTCATACTTTCTCAATCGTGTAAACGAAAGGATCAGTCCCGCTGTAGTGGCTATTACTATAATCCAAAAAAATGAAGACAACAATGTCTGAAGATTCCAGACGTTGAGAGTTTCTTCGTACCGGGTCATAAAGGGGACGATGACTCCAGTCAGGGCATGAGACAAGCCTACCCCCCCAAAACCGATGCCCAAAATGATAAACAGGTTCGTAGTACTCGGGATCGCTTCCACCGCGCTACGGTAATCATCGAGTCGCTTCCTGAGTTCTACAATCGCTGAGGTATCCGCTTTGAGCCAACGGTCTATCCGATCCGTGATACCCGCCCCGTACAGTAAAACAGCCATCCAGATATTGGCAACTATGATATCCACTACCACCATCGAACTAAACACCGTATCATCCACGCCAAAGATTTCCTTCATCGCTGTCTGATTGGCACTCCCACCAATCCAGCTTCCGGCAATGGTTGACATCCCGGTCCAGAGATCCAGGGGATCAATATCGACCAGGCCCGGTGCCACATATTTCAAAAACAGCAAGGCAATGGGCCCTCCTATCACGATCCCGATCGTGGCTGTAAAAAACATAATCAGGGCTTTAGGTCCCAGCCGGATCAACCCCTTAAAATCAATATTGAGACACAGCAATACCAGCGATGCTGGCAATAAAAATCTGGAAGCCATGAAGTACAAACTGCCATCTGGATCATCGATCAGCCTCAGCGGCCAGACCAGAATGCCCGGTATAAAATAACACAACAACAACGGGGGGAAAAAGGTATAGAACCGCTGCCAGCCCCGGTGGTCCAATCCAGAAGTATAAAATACGAGCGCCAGAACTACGATCAAAATTCCAAGTACAACGGCATCATTGGTAAAAACTACTTCCATATTCTATTTTTTCGGTTCGGTGTATATTTGATTTTTCCTCAGCTCAGAGGCCCAAAAAATTCAAGATCACTAATATCTTTTAAAAGATCAATAATTATGCAACCTTTGCTTCCAATTTCATATCTTTATTTGTTCATATGAGTCAGTTTATTGTATCCGCACGAAAATACCGCCCCCAACGCTTCGACGAAGTGGTGGGCCAGGAGCATATTACCACCACGCTCAAAAATGCCATACGCCAGAATAAGGTTGCACACGCCTTTTTGTTCTGTGGACCGAGGGGCGTAGGGAAAACCACCTCCGCCAGGATATTGGCGAAAACGATCAACTGTGAAAATATTACCAGTGATTTTGAGGCATGCGGGGAATGTACTTCCTGCGTGGCATTTCAGAAAAAGAATGCCCCCAATATAATCGAATTGGATGCGGCTTCACATAACTCTGTGGATGACATCCGCAATCTCAACGAACAGGTGCGCATCCCTCCCGCTCAGGGGAACTACAAGCTTTTCATCATCGATGAGGTCCATATGTTGTCCATCGCAGCCTTCAATGCTTTCCTGAAAACATTGGAAGAACCACCACCGTCTGCCATATTTATTCTGGCCACCACTGAAAAGCATAAAATTCTCCCTACGATACTCTCCCGCTGTCAGATCTATGATTTTAAACGGAACAAGGTCAGCGATATCGTCCAGCATCTGGAAAAAATCTGTGAATCCGAAGGTCTGGCTTACGACCGGGAAGCCTTACACCTGATCGCTGAAAAAGCTGACGGTGCCTTGCGGGACGCCCTGTCAATTTTTGACAGAATGGTCAGTTTTTCCGATGGACATATTTCATACGCCGCGGTGATCGACCAACTCAATGTACTGGATTATGATTATTTCTTCCAACTGACCGACCAGTTGGTTACAGGGGATCTGCCTGAAGCCTATCTCTTATTTGATCAAATACTGGATAAGGGTTTTAGCCCGGAAGTGTTTTTACTGGGATTTCAGGAGCATCTGCGACAACTCCTTATGATACAGCTCAGTAAAACGGTAAGTCTGGTCAACGGCAGTCCCGAACTGCAACAGCGGTACGCGAACCAGTCAGCGGTGACTTCCAGGGATTTTCTTTTGACCATCCTGGACCTGGCCAATGAATGCGATGTGAGCTATCGAATGGCCCAGAACAAAAGGCTTCACGTGGAAATTGCCTTGATGAAAATGGCCTATTTCCCATACGCCCAGGACTTTTCAAGGTCGGATTCCGTCTCCTCTGGTTCTGCCGGTCAAATGACAGAAGACACAAAAAAAAACTATAATCGTGAACCAAAAGCCCTGAAGAAAGGACCTTCTGATTCTATGGTTCCCACAGTGGATGGACCGTCCGGAAAAGAGACCGATTCATCCGAACCAGATCATTCCACAGCCACCATCGTGCAGGAGAATACGATGACTTCACCAGCTCACACGAAAGAGAATGTTGCAGCAGAAGACGTCCTCCAGCCCACCGGCGCGCAGACCGAAAGAAACCGACGCAGGTCCAAAAGTCTTTTACCCACCCTCAACGGGATGGAAGAAATCATCGAAGAGGTCGAGCAAAACGATGCGGACAAACAAATCATTCCGGAAGATCGCGATCTGTTGTCGCTGGTCCAACATGCATGGAATCAGTACAAAAACAACCATTCATCGCCTTCTCTGGCAACCTTTCTGAGCGATGCAAAACTGGATTGGAAAGATGACAAATTAATTATTACTGTGACATCCAGGCTCGCCAAGTCCTCGATTCTGGATCAGAGAGATCTGTTCGAAAAACTGAGAGAAGCTACTTCACCGCTTGTTCCGGAAATCATTTTCGAAATTGATGCCGATTCAGCACCCGCTACCAGGCAAGTCAAAATTTTGTCCACGAAAGATAAATACGAGGCGCTTCAAAAAGCAAATCCCAAACTGGACCTATTGATCCGGGAACTCAATCTGAAAATAGACGATGCCTGAATGGATCAGCCATTAGCACTTGCCAGGGATTCGGGATTCGGGATTCGGGACTCGGGATTCGGGATCCTGCGGGACTCGGGATTCGGGATT
>CALEIL010000589.1 GCA_937876435.1 uncultured Bacteroidota bacterium | reverse complement strand
TGGTTGGTGGTTGGTGATTGGTGGTTGGTGGTTGGTGGTTGGTGGTTGGTGGTTGGTGATTGGTGGTTGGTGGTTGGTGGTTGGTGGTTGGTGGTTGAGTGTGAGTGTGAGTGTGAGTGTGGGTGTGGATTCTGAAGCCGATAGAGGCAGACAATTCAATCAGCCGAAGGACCCACACAACAAACTACATTCGGTCAAAGGTCAAATGCCATACAGGCGTTTTAAAATTGATAAATATAGAGTAATGAACATGAAACTTAAAACCTGCATTTATGCTGATTAAAATAGCCTGGAAAAACATCTGGAGGAACCGCACGCGTTCGGCCATCCTGATCACAGCCATCTCTCTGGGCATATGGGCATTGATATTTATCAATGGGGTATCGATCGGGATGGTGGAAGGCTACATCGATTCGGCCATTCTGGAGCGGACCTCCCACCTGCAGATTCACCTGCCAGAGTTCGTGGAAGAACCCGAGATTACCCGTCATTTTGATCGCGAACCGGTTATATCTTACCTGGATACATCGGCTTTTGTAAAGGAATACAGCTCCAGGATCTTCGCAAATGGAATGATTAGTTCGGCGCAGTCCAGCCGTGGGATTACGATCTACGGAGTCGATCCTGCCAAAGAGAACGCCCTCACAGGCCTCAAAAATCAACTCGATGAAGGAGAATACCTTCCCGAGGATGGCGGAAATTACATATTAATCGGTGACAATATCGCCGACAAGCTGGGGGTAAAAACCCGATCGCGGGTCGTCGCCAACTTTCAAAATGCGGCCGGAGAAGTGACCGCCGCAGCTTTTCGGGTGGCTGGTATCATAGGCGGTCAGTCCACCATGGCCGGCAACGACCAGGCCTATGTCCCGATCACTACGCTGCGACAACTCACAAGCCTGGAACCTGATCGGGTGCACGAAATAGCGCTTCTGGTCAATCAACCAGAGATCCTGGATCAAAACCAGACGTCGCTGGCTACTACCTTTCAGGCCCTCACGGTTCGAAACTATAAAGAAATTGCCCCCGATGTCGCCCTGATGGGATCCCAGATCCAAATCTCGCTCACCGTCATGACGGTGATATTTATGCTGGCGCTCATATTTGGCATCATCAACACCATGTTGATGGCCGTTCTGGAAAGATACAAGGAGCTCGGTATGCTCCTGGCTGTGGGGATGAAAAAGAAACAGGTCTTTGCGATGGTCGTTTGGGAAACGATCTTTATTTCTATGGTGGGAGTTCCGATCGGCATTTTGTTCGGCAAACTGACAATTGCCTGGACCGGTCACCGCGGAATCAACCTGGAACGATGGTCGGACAGTCTCACCGAATTTGGGCTGACGACGGTGATCTACCCGGATCTCTATCCCCGCCATTATGTCATTATTGCCACAGCCGTGCTGCTCACGGCCGTATTGGCTGCGCTATACCCAGCCCGAAAAGCCACCTCACTGAACCCTATCGAAGCTTTACGAAAAATATAAAACATGAATCAATCACAGGAAGTACAGCCCATAATCATAGAAACCCAAAATCTCGAAAAGATTTACAATCCTACCCAGATCCCCGTTCATGCCCTGAGAGGGGTGGATCTCAGGATTGCCAAAGGGGAATTTACCGCCATAGTGGGTCCGTCCGGGTCAGGGAAATCGACTTTGCTCAACATCATCGGAGGGCTGGACAATCCCACCCAGGGAACGATCCGGGTGGGTGGGCGCGATATTACGGCGATGTCCGAGTCCCAACTCATCGATTTCCGGAAAGAGCATATTGGATTTGTGTTCCAGTCATACAACCTGATCCCCGTACTGACGGCTCTGGAGAATGTCGAATTTATCATGCTACTGCAAAAAAAGGATAAAAAGGAACGCCAGGACCGCGCCATTGCCCTGCTGGAAAGCGTCGGTCTGGCTGATAAAATCCACAAGCGCCCCAATGAGCTCTCCGGAGGACAGCAACAGCGGGTAGCCGTAGCCCGGGCGCTGGCTTCCAAGCCTTCCTTTGTCCTGGCGGATGAACCCACAGCCAATCTGGATTCTGTGTCTTCCGCGAACCTCCTCGACATCATGGAACGACTCAATCGGGAAGAAAACATGACTTTTGTGTTCTCGACTCACGATCCCCGGGTCATCGAGCGGGCGCACAGAATCG
The DNA here is from genome assembly GCA_937876435.1 of uncultured Bacteroidota bacterium. GTDB lineage: Bacteria > Bacteroidota > Bacteroidia > Chitinophagales > Saprospiraceae > Membranihabitans. Next base: position 6,066 of record CALEIL010000589.1, on the reverse strand, counting down.
TTCATTTGGTCGACGGGCGAATCGAAAAAGATGAAAGAATCGACAAATAACCACCACGATGCGTAACCATAATTTTCTCATACCGGGGTTATCACAGAAAAAGCATTTCATGGCCTGGGCGATCTGTGGTCTCCTCACGATCTTCGTCTTCACCACCTCTGCAGGTCAGGACAGCCTCCGGGTTTCATGGAGCGGATATCTGAAACATATGCAGACGGCTATTTACCAACCCTTCACAGACCAGGTATGGCTGGACGGACTGGTCCAAAACCGGCTCAATTTTACCTTATCGGGTGAGAAAACACCCTGGTCGGTTCATGCAGGACTCCGAACGCGCCTTTTTTATGGAGATTTTTTTGAACAGGACGACCAAAGGGGGCAAAAAATTCACGATGAAAATAACGATTACCTGACATTGTCCTTGAATGTAGTGGACGGGCAACATCTCTTGCTCAACTCGTACCTCGACCGGCTCTATGCCAGGTGGTCCCACAATTCGTGGGAAGTCCGACTGGGCCGGCAAAGGATCAACTGGGGGATCAGCACTTTTTGGAATCCCAATGACCTGTTTAACACGTTTGACTTTACCGATTTTGATTACGAGGAGCGACCCGGATCCGACGCCCTGCGGGTCACCTGGTACGCCGGACCGGTATCCAGACTGGAAGGGGCTATCCAGATGGCAGACCACTGGGATGGAGTAACCGCTGCCCTGCTGTACCGATGGAATCAGGGGTCTTTTGATTTTCAGGTGATTGCGGGAAAATACCAAAAAAATCTCACTATAGGCGGAGGGTGGTCAGGATTTCTCGGTGATGTGGGATTGAAGGGAGAAATGATGTACTTCAACTCATATGAGTCGGGCGTGTCAAACGCCTTCAACCTCACCGCAGGGGTCGATTACCTGTTTGGTGACGATTTATTCACCAGCATAGGCTACCTGTATAACCAATCAGGTTCCACCGATCAGGGCACCAACCTGTTTATCTTTGAATTGTCTGCCCGGAATCTGTATCCGTATCGCCATGCCCTGTACGGCAGCGCCAGTTTCGCTATCACCCCCCTTCTCAACGCCGGAGCGAGTTTGGTGTATTCCCCTGTCATCACGGATCCGTGGTTTATCAGTCCGTCTTTGTCGTATAGCATGGCCCAGAACTGGGACCTCGATCTGGTATCACAGATCTTCGTGACCGAAGTGACGACCATCAATCTCAATGTATTTGCGTTTTTTTTGAGAACGAAATGGAGTTTTTGAAATCATGCTCCCCCAATGAAGCTTCATCGCAATCTGGACCGTTTTTATCCATAACTTTCATTCCGGTACCCGCTCCAAATCCAGATCATGAAAATCAAAACTAAAATCGATAGTAGGTGAAATGCCCTCCATCTTGATCTTCATCGCGCGTCCTTCCGTATCCAGCACAAAATTGGCAAATGCATCACAGTTCATATCCTGGTATTCCCATCGGATCGCAAAGGTATTGCCCTTATAATACGCCATCGGCCCGTTGAGCTTGGGCGACCGCAATGAGGTAAACCAGAGTTCTCCATTTTGTTCGTGTATCTTGATTTTGCCAAACCAGTCATCGCGGTATTCCCCAATATATTTTGACCGATCGATGTCTACCGATTTATGATCTTCCACGGTCTTCCATACGTGGGTTGTCACAGAATCTGCTTCAGCCTCCATCTCCCGGATTTGCCGAACCGAAGTCCCGATCCAGTCTTGACCTTTCACACCGAGGTAGGCATCCAGAATGGTTTGGGAAATAGACTGGAACGCATAACCCCCCGGCGCGGTATTGGTGAGCACTACGATTCCGAGATCCAATTCGGGCACCAATATGGTTCTGGATAACATACCGGGCAATCCGCCGGTGTGCTCTACGCACACCATCCCGGCCCGATCCCGGATGACCCAACCCAGCCCATACGCCAAAAAATGGCTGCCGTATGGGTCTTCTGGTACCAGATAAAAATCGACGTTGGTGTGCGGACGCCACAACTCTGCGTAACTGGCTTCAGATAATATCCTATCCGCGGATTCTTCTTCCAGCATACCTCGATTAAGGTGCATGCGCATCCACCTGGATAAGTCGTGCACGCTGGCATAGATGCCCCCGGCGGCCCCCAGACTGGCGTTGGGTTTGGTATACGTTTCCAGTTGTATCAGCTCATTCCCCTGCACATCGTGCGGCATAGCTACGTTGCTCCGATCCTCCAGTTGTTGATACACCGGAGCGCTATCGTCCATACCCAGTGGTTCCATAATCCTGGTTTTGACGAATTCCGCCCAGGAAATTCCGCTCACCCGGGCGACCACCTCGCCCGCTACCAAATACAGCAGGTTGTCATAATCGTACCGGGTACGGAACGCCGAAACCGGTTCCTGGTATTGAAAACTTTTGAGTACATCGTCGATGGTAAAATCTGCACCGTCCGGAAAAAACATCAAATCCCCTGCCCCGAGCCCCAATCCGCTCCGGTGGGTGAGGAGGTCCTGAATATTGAAATTGGCTGTCACGTACGGATCGTACATCCGAAATTCCGGAATATGATCCACGACCTTATCCGTCCACCTCAACCGGCCATCATCGACCAGTATCGCCAGCGCTGCTGAGGTAAACGCTTTGCTATTGGAAGCTATCGCAAACACCGTATGATCATCGACGGACGACGGATCGTCTACCGCTGTCACCCCGTATCCCTTGCTGTGGACTACACGACCGTCTTTCACTACCGCCACGGCAATCCCAGCCAGGGGCATGGCATCCATCGTGGCCGAAACGAGGGAATCGATCTGATGCGGAGAGATGGATTGGGCCTGAACAAATTGGATATCACTCAATAAAAACGAGAACAGGAAGAAGATACAGGTGCGCATAAAATATATATCAAATGTTATAAAAATATTAAAAATAGAAAAATTATTTTTCGTAACCTGTTCCTCCATAATTTTAGTTCAAATTATATGTCATGTCTTTTATCAGATTTCTTTCGCTGCCGGTTTTTATGGTTTTAAATATTCTATCAGGTCACGCCCAGGAAACCAGTACGACCGCACCGCCCAACATCATCTTCATCCTCGCTGACGATCTCGGATACGGAGATCTGGGCTGCTATGGACAGGAAAAGATAAAGACTCCCCACATCGATGAACTGGCCAGGCAGGGTAAGAAGTTTACACAGTTTTATTCCGGATCTCCGGTGTGCGCACCTTCCAGGTACATATTTCTGACAGGATTGCACTCGGGCCATGCCTTTATCCGCGGAAATCACGAATGGGCAGAGCGGGGGGATGTCTGGAACTACGAAAAAGCGGTCAACGATGTCAACCTGGAAGGTCAGTTTCCAATCCCCGAATCCACGCTCACCCTGGGGGAAACCCTCCAGTCAGCAGGGTACAAAACGGCTCTGGTAGGAAAATGGGGCCTCGGTGCCCCGGGGACGGAAGGTGTTCCCAATAAGCAGGGATTTGACTATTTCTACGGTTACAATTGTCAACGACAAGCCCACAACCTCTATCCTCCTTACTTGTGGGAGAATGACCAGAAAATCTGGCTAAATAACGAAATCATCGCACCCAAAACGCGTTTGCCCGAGGGAAGCGATCCACTGGACCTCGATTCTTACAAACAATTTGTACAACCAGTCTATGCTCCGGAGCATATGCTCGTAGCCGCGCTCGACTTTATAGACCAGAATAAAAACGAACCATTTTTTCTCTATTTTGCCACACCTATTCCGCACGCTCCATTGCAGGTTCCTCCACCGTATTATGAAAAATATGTGGGCAAAATGGGGGACGAAGAACCATACCTGGGGGATATGGGATATTTCCCGCATCGCTATCCCCGGGCAGCCTATGCCGGGATGATTTCATATTTTGACGAGCAGGTAGGTCAACTGATCGGGAAATTGAAGGACGAAGGATTGTACGAAAACACTCTGATCATCCTGACCAGTGATAATGGACCCACGTTCAATGGCGGAACCCAGTCGCCCTGGTTTGACAGCGGAGGTCCTTTTCCCAGTGAGAAAGGACGCGGCAAGGGCTACGTGTACGAAGGGGGTATCAGGGTACCTTTTATCGCGACGTGGCCGGGCACCATCGAAGCCGGTAGTCATTCCGATGCGATCACGGCTGTCTGGGATATGATGCCGACGTTCCATGAAATCGCAGGAATCAAAAATCCAGGAGATATCGATGGTGTCAGTCTGCTGCCGGTCCTCCAGGGTCAAACCGACGAAGTAGACCGGAAATACTTATACTGGGAGTTTCCTGCGTATGGCGGACAACAAGCCGTGCGGATGGGCGATTGGAAAGCTATCAGGCAAAATATCAATCAGGGGAACCTGGATATCGAATTATACAATCTTAAGAAGGATCTGGCCGAACAGCACAATGTCGCTGACCAAAACCCGGATTTGGTAAAGATGATGGAGAAAATAATGAAGCGGGAACACAAGAAGCCAGAGTTGAGAAATTTTGAAATGCCGGCATTGAAGTGACACCAGGCAGGATGGGGAACCAGGGGCTTGCCCGGCTAGAAAAATTGTAAGCATGAACATTCGAAAATGGATATATGAGATATAAAATGGGTGATGCGGTATGTATGTTCCGAATAATAATCGTGATCCTGCTGGGGATTGAGACACTGGGGTGTCATCGACCCACCCTGCAAAATTCTGATCCTCCGAACATTCTGCTCATCAATGTGGATGACCTGGGATATATGGATACCCAAATTTATGGAAGTTCCGATTTTGAAACGCCACACCTCCTCGATCTGGCGGCCCGGGGTATGACTTTTACCCAGGCTTATGCAGCCGCGGCCAACTGCGCACCCTCCCGGGCGTGTATGTTGACGGGACTATACGGCCCCCGGCACGGCATCTATACCGTCGGCTCGTCGGAGAGGGGTGATAGCCGGAACCGAAAACTCATCCCGGTGGTCAATCGAACCATTCTCCAAGACAGTCTGACCACACTGGCGGAGGAACTGCGGACGGCAGGCTACCGGACCATGACCGTTGGAAAATGGCATTTGGGAGAAGATCCCCTACGCCATGGATTTGAAGTCAATATTGCCGGAAACCACGCCGGCCATCCCAAGTCTCACTTTAGCCCATACAACAATCCCGACCTGAAAGACGGTCCGGCCGGTGAGAATTTAAACGATCGGCTGACCCGGGAAGCCGTTGCCCTTCTATCCACCACCGAAAATCCCTTTTTCCTATACCTCCCTTTTTATGCGGTCCACACCCCCCTCCAGGGAAAGGAGCACCTCGTCGAGAAATATCAGAAAAAAGGATTTGAAATAAAAACGGCCCGGTACGCAGCTATGGTTGAAAATATGGACGCCAACATCGGTTACCTGTTGAATTCCCTGGACAGCCTCGGTCTCCGAAAGAATACCCTGATCGTCTTCACCTCCGATAATGGAGGCATCGCAGCAATACACAGCCAGACACCACTGCGTGGTGGAAAAGGGTCGTACTACGAAGGGGGCGTCCGGGTTCCCCTGATTGTCACCTGGGCCGACCACATCCAGGCTGGTTCCAGGAGCGACATGCCCGTTTCCAATATAGACTTTTACCCTACCCTACTGGCCATTGCGGGACAGAAACCAAATCCAGGGAAGGCACTGGATGGGTTAGACATTTCGCCCGAACTGACGGGCCGGAAGATGAATCACGACCGGCCTATATTCTGGCATTTTCCGATTTACCTGCAAGCGTATGATGGTGTGCTGGACGATTCAAGGGATACGTTGTTTCGCACCAGACCAGGATCGGTCATGCTGCAACACCCCTGGAAGATTCATCATTATTTTGAAGACGATGAGTGGGAATTGTACCACCTGGATAGCGACCCCGGCGAAAGGAGCAATCTCATGGATCAGTACCCGGAAAAAGTTCGTGAACTTCGAAACCTACTCAATATATGGCGAAATGAATCAGGAGCGATAATTCCTTCGGAGGTCAATCCGGAATATAGGGGAGTAGGGAACTAGTGCACGAAAATCTAAATACATATCATGTTTTTCTTCATCTTTTTTGACA
>CALEIL010000588.1 GCA_937876435.1 uncultured Bacteroidota bacterium | reverse complement strand
ATATGGAAGGAGGGATAGTCAACGAAGAATTCAGAGTAGAATACGTAGCGGACCGAACCAATACCGCAGGAACTGCTTTCCTGGGGCTGACTATGGAATGCGCCCGGTGCCACGACCACAAATTTGATCCCATATCTCAGAAGGACTATTTTAGCATATTTGCCTTTTTCAACAGCATCGATGAAGCGGGTCAGATATCCTGGGATAATGCGACGCCGGTTCCCACCATGTTATTGACGGATGCAACCAAAGACAGTATCATCCATTTCCTGGATTCTGAAATTGAAAATGCAGAAGTGGAATTGGAGCAGGTGATGCAGAATCAACAGGAGTCTTTTAACGCCTGGTTGAAAACGAATAAGGATGGATACGATTTTGATTTCAAAAGTGGACTCGAGGCCCATTTTACCCTGGATGAATTTGAAGACGGTACGACGATCAATGCGGTAGATCCAAAAATAAAGGGGTCCGTGGCAGATCCGGTTCTGGTTCCCGGAAAATCAGGCTATGCTTTCCAGTCCAACGGTGATGAAATTCTAGGTCTGGGCCAAACCGGGGTTTTTGGCCGGGGAGATCCCTTTTCTATCGGTATATGGGTCAAGATCCCGGAGGATCTGGACAACGGTGTGATATTTCACAAAGGAAACGGGGATATCCTGTACAATTTTAGGGGTTACTACCTCAATATCAGAGAGGGCAAAGCAGAAATACTGATGGCGCACACGTGGCCATACAACAGCATCGTCAAAGTTACAGAGGATTCCATGCCTGCTGATGACTGGATTCATCTGACGATGACTTACGACGGATCCAGTGAAGCAGAGGGATTGAGGTTGTTTCTGGATGGACGTGAGCAAAACCTGATTACCGAAAGGGACAATTTGTATAAAGGTATCCTGTTCTCTGCCAATGGATTGATCGGTGGGCAACAACCCGGATTGCAATTGGGTGCAGATTTCCGTGGAAAAGGATTCACCGATGGATTGATGGACGAAGTAGTAGTATACAACCGGGAATTAACCCCTCCTGAAGTTTTGAAGCTCTATCAGACTTACGACGATAATCATCCCGGGCAGACCGGTCAGGAATTGGAAAAATCCTCCTTTGCCGAGTTGTATTTCAAAAGATTTTCAGAACCGTACAGGGAACAATGGGAACATCTCAGGCAACTGAGGCAGAAGAAATTTGATTTTGTGGAAAATATTCCCGAGATTATGGTGATGGATGAAATGGATCACCCCAGGGAAACCCATTTATTGGAACGGGGGGAGTACAATGCCCCGGGGGAGATCGTCACACCGGATGTGCCGGAGAGTATACTACCTTTTCCGGATACCCTGCCCGATAACCGGCTTGGATTTGCCCGGTGGTTGTTTCATCCCGATCATCCATTGACCGCACGGGTAGCCGTCAATCGGTTTTGGTACAATTATTTCGGCAGGGGAATCCATAAGAATCTCGATGATTTTGGAAGCCAGGGTGGTTTTCCGGATAATCTTCCGTTGCTGGATTGGTTGGCTATGGAGTTTATGGAATCGAACTGGGATGTCAAGGCCATGCAAAAATTGATCGTCATGTCAGCCACCTACCGGCAGTCATCCGGAACTTCGGAAGAACTGGAAGCAATGGATCCTGAGAATATTTTATTGGCCCGGGGTCCTTCGCAGAGATTGTCCGCCGAATTGATAAGAGATGGTGCTTTGGCGGCCAGCGGCCTGATGTCCGAAAAAATTGGCGGACCGAGCGTGAAACCTTATCAGCCGGATGGGGTATGGGATGTAGTGAGTGCTCACTATGACGAAGGTACGGGAGAAGATTTGTATCGGAGGAGCTTGTATACCTTTTGGCGAAGAACCGTTCCTCCACCCTCGATGAATACATTTGATGCGCCTTCGCGAAGCTACTGTACCGTTAGCCGGCAGGAAACCAATACACCCCTGCAGGCACTGGTGCTGCTGAATGATCCTCAGTTTTTGGAAGCATCGAAAGTGATTTGTGAAAAAGCACTCCACCATAGTTCTCAACTGGAAGATCAGATTACGTACATGTTTAGATTGCTTACGGCGAGAACTCCATCATCCCGGGAACTTGCCATACTGAAGAATTTGTATAAAAATCAGACAGAGGTATTCAGAAGAAATCCGGCAGCCCGCGATGGATGGATCAAAATGGGCGAAACCAGGTATGACCCTGCACTGGATCAGATTTCCCTGGCAGCAGGCACCGTAGTCGCCAACACGATTATGAACTCCGACGCTTTTATTACCAAACGATAGTCGATTTAAAAACAAGACAGAGCATGAAAGAGGTAGAGAAAATAAGATGGATGGATCGGATGAATCGGAGGGTATTTATGTCCAAATCAGCTCTGGGGCTGGGAGGTCTTGCCCTGAGTTCATTGATCGGCCCCGGAAAATCGGAAGCCCATATCACAGGAGGTGGTGTTTTGAAAAAGCCTCATTTTGTTCCCAAAGCCAAACGTGTGGTGTTCCTGTTCCAGAGCGGAGGTCCTTCCCAACTGGAATTGTTTGATTATAAACCGGTGTTGCAACAGCGTTATGGAGAAAATTTGCCCGATTCAGTCCGAAAGGGTCAGCGGCTGACTGGCATGAGCGCTGGTCAGTCACAATTGCCATTGGTCGGGACACCGTATTCCTTTTCCCAGTATGGCGAAAGCGGTGCCTGGGTCAGTGATTTAATGCCATACACCAGTGAAATAGTCGATGATCTGTGTTTTATCAAATCGATGCACACCGGGCAAATCAACCATGATCCGGCACTCACCTTTTTTCAAACCGGACACCAACTCCCCGGACGACCCAGTATAGGCTCATGGATCAACTATGGGCTGGGTTCAGACAATGAAAATCTTCCCGCGTTTATCGTATTGGTTTCCAATAATGCGCCGAAAGACCAACCCCTTTATGCCAGGTTGTGGGGCAATGGATTCTTGCCGTCCCGGCACCAGGGGGTACAATTCAGGGCCAGTGAGGATCCGGTTTTGTTTCTGAATGATCCGGATGGATACCATAGAGCTGACCGGAGGTCGATGCTCGATGCCTTAAAAGATCTCAACATGGCTCAAATGGACATGGTCAGAGATTCTTCCATTATGGACAGGGTGTCTCAATACGAAATGGCCTACCGAATGCAGGTTTCTGTTCCCGAAGTAAGGGACATGACGGATGAACCCGATAGTACATTTGAACTTTACGGAGAAGATTCCAGGACTCCCGGAACCTTCGCATCCAATTGTCTGCTGGCGCGAAAACTACTGGAAAGTGATGTTAAGTTTGTTCAATTGTACCATCAGGGATGGGATAATCACGGCAATCTTCCCGCAAATATTACCCGGCAGTGTAAGGCCACCGATCAGGCCTCGGCGGCATTAGTCAAGGACCTGAAGCAAAGGGGCTTACTGGAGGATACCCTCGTGATATGGGGAGGAGAATTTGGCCGAACCAACTATTCTCAAGGAAAATTGTCCCTGAACAATTTTGGCCGTGATCATCATCCGAGATGCTTTACCATGTGGATGGCGGGTGGAGGAGTGAAGCCGGGAATCACGTATGGTGCTACGGATGAATTTGGATACAACATCACCGAGAATCCTGTTCATGTTCATGATTTCCATGCTACCCTCCTCCATCTGATGGGAATCGATCACGAACGTTTTACGTATGAGTACCAGGGCAGGAGGTTTAGGTTGACCGACGTATCCGGCATTCTGATCAATGATATTTTAGCCTAACCCTGGCCCCAAATCGTATAACAACCAGTATGTTTGCAACCTATGGACACTGAGATCACATTTTTTCTGGGCAGATTTCATCCATTGGTGGTTCACCTGCCGATTGGGTTTTTAATATTTGGTTTGGTCCTGGAAATGATATCCCTTTCCAAAAAGAATAGTCCGATCCGATGGGCACAGGCTACCGAATGGGCCTTTCTGGGAGGTGGAATTTCGGGTTTGGTGGCGGTCATCACAGGTTGGATGCTGGCCGGAGAAGGGCAGCATGGGGATGCTGGTCTGGACTGGCACCGATGGATGGGCGTACTGGTTTGCGTTTTATCTTTTTTAGCCTGGGCGCTCAAATCAGAAAAATGGAGATTGCCGGTCAGGATTTATTATTTCAATTTAATCCTGCTGGTTTTGGCCTTGTTTTTCACTGGACACCTGGGCGGCAATCTGACTCATGGATCTGATTATCTGATCGAGCATGCCCCCGGACCCGTCAGGACATTGCTGGGTTCAGGAGGTCCTCAAAATTCGATTTCCATACCACATAATCCGGATTCAGTGGGATGGTATCAGCACCTGATCCGTCCGATGCTTTCAGATAAATGTATGACGTGTCACAATGCAGATAAAGCCAAAGGTGGATTGGACCTCACTTCGGAAGCATCGATCATGAAAGGGGGAGATGAAATGGCCGCAGTGGTCAGGGGAAAACCGTGGGAAAGCGGAATGTTTCAACGCGTAACACTCCCTCAGAATCATTCAAAGTTCATGCCTCCCAAAGGCCCTCCCCTCAACTTCAATGAGATAAAAATTCTGGAATGGTGGATAGAGAGCGGGGCTTCCATGACGGAAAAAGTTTCAGGTCAAAAGGTCCCCATAGGAATCAACAGAATTCTACTGGAGGATTACGGGTTGGACACCAGGCCGAAACCTTTTTTTGAGATTATCCCAATAGAAGAGATCCCCCAAACCACGATCGACTCCCTCCTCAATTTGGGGTTCAAAGGTGGAGTATTGTCGGAGGGCAATAATTATTTGCGTTTGAAATCCGGAAAAAAATCGCATTCGCCGGAGGAGTGGAAGAAATTATTGGATGTCAAAGATCACATTGTAACCCTGGATCTGTCCGGAACAAAAGCCAATGACAGCGACCTGGAATGGGTAGGACAGCTTCCAAATCTCTACACCCTTGATCTGAATAATACTGAAATTACAGATCAGGGCTTAGAATCACTGGTTGGAATGGAACGGCTGGAAATCTTAAATTTATATGGTACCCCGGTGAGTGATAGCGGACTGGTGTTTTTAAAATCTATCCCTTCCCTAAAAAAAGTATATTTATGGAGTACCGATGTTTCGGGAGAACACATAGATTCCTGGAGACAGGAAAACGGGGAAATAGAAATTGTTTTTGACAAGTGACTATAGGAGGGGCTTTATTGATGGAAAGTTTTCCTCAGGAGCTAAAATACAGATTTTGAATAGCTATATTTAGACCCGAAATTTATTGTGGACAAATGTGATTGAAATTTTTTGAAACATTTCCACGGACTTTAATTTCCCTTTAATCATTTTGTGAGTAATTCCATTTTGGTAAAAATGGATTATCTCATGGTGACTCCTTCATTAGAAGGGATAATGGGATAGTGTCGATCGGAAATGATTTGCGATAAGATCTATATCAATGTATAAAAATAATATATTCTCAGGTTTGCGTTTTTGCCGGGCCTCCTGGTTGACTCTGTTCGCTTTCCAGCTATTTTGTATGGCAGGAACTCATGGCCAAAACCAAAGTACGGATGGAACCTCCCCTTATACCCTGGATCTTCCTCCTTCATCGCGGATTGTTTTTATAGGCAATTCATTGATGGAGGAGGCCAGCCAATACGGAATTCTCGAATGGTTATTTGTGAATGCCTGGCCGGAAAAGCATCTCACATTCCGGAATCTGGGCTGGTCAGGTGACACAGCTGATGGGAAAGCCAGGAGTTATATTTCCCGGCCGCCTGAACCCTACGACCTTCTGATTCAACAGATTGACACGCTCCAGCCGGCTTTGGTCGTGGTAGGATACGGTGGCGTGGAATCTTCAATGGGAAAAGCCGGATTGGATGATTTCGGAGCCAGCCTCCAACGGTTGGTGGATGATATAGACAGCCTCGGAGCGCAATCCCTTTTGTTGTCTACCATTCCTCAATTTGCTCCTGAAGGATTGTCTGTGGATGTGAGCAGAGTCAATGCCAATCTTAGCTTGTATTCCGGGAAAATCAAGGAATTGGCGAATTTAAACGGAAAACCTTTCGTGGATTTGTTTCCCGTCTTTTCAGAACTGGGGAAAACGTACTATACCAGGAATGGTCTCCATCTCAATGGCAAGGGCTACTATACGATGGGCAAAATGATATTGAATTCACTGGGATATTCCATTCCGGAATGGAAGTTGACCATCGACGTCAAAAACCAGGAAATCAAAACATCCGCGGGTATCGAGGTGGTCGGGCAAAATCTTAGCCGTACAGATGTCGATTTCAAATTTCAATCCAGGGTACAACCCGTCCTGGTCGATGATCGGAATATTTTGCCTCAAAAATTAATCGTCAAAGGCTTGAAAAAGGGAGTTTATGGTTTATCCATCGATGGTGAGAACATTCTTGCAGCTTCCTCTTCCGATTTTGCTGAGGGGGTCACGATCGAGCAGGGGCCTTCATTCGACAGGGCGCGTATGGTCCAGCATATGTTCCAGGAGATCAAGGATCTGTATTTTTGGGAGTACCGCCCGCTAAACCGAACTTACCTGGTCGGATTCCGAAGGTATGAGCAGGGTCAGAATACTTATGAACTCGGAGTGAATAGTCTGTTTATCAATCGATTGGAAGATAAGATTTTTCAAATGAATACCAGGGAGCCTCAGTCTTTCCGTCTGGTCAGAATCAATTAATCTCATGAAAAATTTACGCATATTTCAAAATAGAGTCGCTGCGGTTCACCGGTCAGATATCCGCTTAGTTTATCGTCGGCTTGGTCTGGGTTTGATGGGGTGGTTTCTGGCAATTCATCTTCCGGCGCAGGACCAGTTACGCAGCATTCCGGATGCTGATCCATCGTACCAATTGAGTACTTTGTATCCTGCAGAAGGGTTTGAAGTGAATCTTTTTGCTTCCGAACCCATGGTCGTAAAACCCATTCAGATGAACTGGGATGAAAAGGGTCGGTTGTGGGTAGTAGGCAGCAATCAATATCCCCAACCCAAACCGGGGGCTGAACCAACGGGTAAAGTCTATATTCTGGAGGATACCGATGGGGACGGCCGCGCTGATACTTCGATCATTTTTGCAGATGGATTGCGGGTTCCTACGGCCATCCTCCCGGGAGATGGAGGGGTGTACGTGGCAAATTCCACCGAGGTTCTCCATTTAAAGGATACGGATGGGGATGGCAAAGCGGATCACCGGGAGGTGTTGTTATCGGGATTCGGGACCGGGGATACTCATCATCTAATCCACACCTTCCGATGGGGACCGGATGGTAGTTTGTATTTCAACCAGTCGATATATATATACAGTCACGTCGAAACACCCTACGGAGTTCGGAGACTGGAAGGAGGCGGCGTATGGAGGTACAACCCCCAAACGCGGGAACTGGAAGTTTATGCCCGTGGGTTGGTCAACCCCTGGGGATTGCAATTTAACCAGTACGGTCAATCATTTCTCACGGATGGGGCCGGTTCCGAAGGGATCCATTATGGTTTTCAGGGAGCTACGTACGTTACCGCTCCCGGTGCAGAAAGAATAATCCGGGGTTTGAATCCTGGCCAGCCCAAACATAGTGGATTGGATTTTATCACGGGCCGTCATATGCCACGGGAATGGAGCGGCAGCCTGATCACAAATGATTTCCGGGCCAACCGGATCAATCGGTTTTCACTGGAGAAATTGGAAAGTGGGTATATTTCCAGACAGGAAGAAGATTTACTGTATTCAGATAATGTAGCTTTTCGTCCGGTGGATATTCTGCAAGGTCCCGATGGAGCGGTTTACGTGGCAGATTGGTACAATCCCATTATCCAGCACGGTGAAGTAGATTTCAGGGATCCGAGAAGAGATCACGAGAATGGACGCATCTGGCGGATTTCGAAGAAAGATAGTCCGTCGGTGATCGTCCCGGACCTTGCTGGGGCTTCCATCTCCGAATTGTTGGATTATCTCCAACTTCCGGAGGCCTGGACGCGGGATCAGGTCCGGCGTTTATTGAAGGAAAAAGGACAGAAGGCGGTGTTGGAAAGTCTGGATGGCTGGATGACGAATCTGGATCCGGATGATCCGGGGTACGAACGGTTGCTATTGGAAGGATTTTGGGTTTATCAATCCCTTGGTGTGACTCGGGAGCAGGCATTGGAAAAATTGCTGGATGCTACGGAGCCCCTCGTCCGGGCAGCCGCCGTCCGGAGCTTGTTTTTTCAATACGACGATTACTCCAATGCCTACC
>CALEIL010000587.1 GCA_937876435.1 uncultured Bacteroidota bacterium | reverse complement strand
ACCTTCATCCGTGGAATGTACCTTCATCCGTGGAATGTACCTTCATCCGTGGAATCTACCTTCATCCGTGGAATGTACCTTCATCCGTGGAATGTACCTTCATCCGTAGAATCTGTGTCATACGGATCATCCGTGACTATATCTGCGATTATCTGGACAATCAACGTTTTCAGCGTTCTATCATAGGTCAAAAATCAAACTCCAGATCCGGCCTTAGTTCCCTGAGAAATTGTTGTAAAAAACTATATTCGTATACTTCCTCGTCCGTGATACTCCCGTTGTACAGAATGATGTCGAGATCAATGTTTCTCGGACCATTTTGTGGTCCACTGCGTTGACGTCCCATTTGGTCTTCGAGACTCTTTAGATAGGATTTGAGCTCTTCAAAGGGAAGCGGAGTGTCGATGACAACGGCACCATTCAGAAACCTGGCCTGATCTTTCAATTTTTCAGGTTCTGTATATATAAATTTCGATTGATTTCTGATGCCACAGACTTTCGACAGACTTTCCAGGGCATTTTTGATATTGGATTCCGGTTCGATATTGGATCCCATCCCGATGATAGCCTCATTGAGTCGATCGTTTCCTTCCACTTCTACCCAAACATTATCCGAAAATCTCAGCGCGTGAGGTTTCTCCACCCGCACCACTATGTCCCGGGTATAGGGGTTGCCTCTGATGATCTCCAGGATATCTTCGGCGACTTTTTCCAGGAGATGAAACGATTGACGGTCCACGTGGTGAATGACCTTCTTGGTGATGGCCTTGTAATCCAGAACATCTTCCTCCCGGTCCGTAGCGATGGCTTTTGCCGCGTTGTACCGAAATGAAAAGTTGATGATAAGTTCCTGCAACTTCTCGGTTTCCCATTTTTTGAAACCGATGTAAGCTCTCATCCTTAGTTTTTCGACCTTTATCCGGATAAGTTTGCAATCAGGTTTGATATATTGTTGATTATTGTAGGTTTTCTCCTCCATCAATGTATAAAATTTGCCCCGTAATAAACGGATTATTTACCAGATAACGAATCGCATTTTGGATTAAACTCGTATTTCCGGTGCTTCTCAATGGAATCGCTTTGGCTTTTTTGTCCAGGTAAGACTCATCTTTGCCCTCCGGGGGTAAAATCAGGCCGGGGGCGATCCCGTTCGCCCTGAATGCCGGTCCGCAGTTCAAGGCAGTCATCAAAGTGAGGTCGTAGAGTGCCTTTTTAAAAATCAAATAATCCAGGTGTTCTGTTTGATTTTGCACGATTTTAGTATCCAGGATGTTGATCACATGGCCTTTGGCTGACCGGTTTATATAAGCTTTTATCAGGGAGTAAGGACTTCGGAAATTGATTTTGTAATGTTGGTCCAGCAGTTCCTCCGACTCATCGTCAAAACCGGAAGGAATGAAAATCGAAGCGCTGTTGACCAAAACTTCGATCTGAAAGGAAGGATCTATCTGATCAAAAAGTTTAGGTCCGGCGTTGGATTCCTCCAGATTCAGTGATATCAATTGGCACCGCACACCCAATTCTTCGATCAGAATTTTGGTTCGTTGTGCTTCTTCTTTTGATTCCCCATAATGAAGGACGATGTCATACCCCATTTCTGCCAGACAAAGGCAGATGCTTTTTCCGATCCGTACGGCGCCCCCTGTGACGATGGCTGCTTTATTTGTTTTCATACTATCCATATGTCAGCCTAAGGTAAAATAAAAATGCGACTTTGAGATTCGATGGAAGTTCAAAGTCGCATTTGTACCATAAGTTTCTACAGTTCACTCTTATCAAAAAACATGGACATATTTCAAAAGAATTTGTTCGGTGATACTTACTCGTTTTCCGGTGATGGTATTCCCATCGGGATCTCTTTTTACACCACCTACTGCCTCACTATCCGAAATCTGTACTTTTACATTATCATCATAGAATAGGTTGGCCAAAACGCTGAGTTGCAATCCTTTGTATATTTGAACGGCCAGCTCATTGACCCAATCAATATCGATATTTTGTGGTTTGTCCAGGTAATTGGAAAACATTCCAATGCTGGTATTGTAGGTAATTCTTTCAGGAACCAGATTTCCGGCATACCCCAATTTCAATAGTCCACCCAATTGGTGATCGGCATTCTCATAGTCCGTGGTGCTTGTCCATGGGTTGCCATGAATACCCAGAGATGCGATTTCATCGTCTGCTACAAAGAGACCTTTGTACGAGGCTGGAGATAAATAGATCGACCAGGAAGGCGTCGGCTTGTAATCGATACCCACTCCAACGATCAACGTGGCTGGGCTAAAAAGTTTGGACGCCAGGCTGGTTTCCAGTACGTCGATGTCTTTGAGGTAGTTTCCACCATCCACGCTACTATTGTAGGTCGGTGTAAACTGGGAAAGAAAACTCAAATCGGCAGCATAATTGAATTTTGAACCGTCTGCCACCGCAAACCCAAATTTGGAATTGATCCGGAGTTCATCGATACTTTTCTGAAACGGTGTTTTGACATCGGAGTTGGCTCTGATCACTCCTCCGCCCAATTTTTGTAAGGCCATATTCAGGGAGAAGTTGTTGTTCCAGTAATATCCATCCTCGATGAGATTGGCGAAATAACTGATTGCCCCCCCCAGTCCGAAGCGGTTTTCACCCGATCCCAATTTTGGATTGAGAAAGGCCAGTTGTCCTATATCCAGGCCCAGTCCGCCGCCCTGAACCCAGCCGGAAGTATCCGCATCCAGAGCGGAGGCCTTCTGTACTGCATTCAAACGTTCTGTGTTGTCAACTTGTGCTGTTGATGCGGATTGAAACACAAAAAAGGTGAGCATTGCAAAAATTAATGTTCTGATTTTCATAGTCTAAATTTTATTTGAAAAAATCCTATTTCAATTTTATTAATCAAACTTTGTATAATAACTTGGAAGTCTCTTTCCCGGTTTATCAATTTGCCACAAAAATATCATTTAACCATCAACAAATCATTGAACAACAAACGAAAAATTAACGGCCACATATTTGAATTGTTTATAGAACATCTTCAAATAAAAGAACGAATCACAGAAATGGCTCGTCTGGTAAATGCCCAACTAATGCCTGGAAGTACCATGGTTCCTGTGATGTCGGGAGCGTTTTATTTTGCTTCTCAGTTTCTGGCGGAAATAGATAAACCATATCGTCTGTTGAGCGTCCAGGTTTCCAGTTACCAGGGTGTGGATCAAGCGGATGAAATATTGATTTCCTTTTTGAAAAAAGATCACTGGATCGAGGATGCGCATCTGATCATCCTGGAGGATATCGTGGACACCGGTCGCACAGCGTGTGAGTTGCAGAAGTTTTTTTATGACCGGGGAGCAGCGCACGTGGAAATAATAGCTTTGTTTTATAAACCTGGAAAACTGCAATTCGATTGCAATCTGACTCATTTCGGTTTTGAGGTTGGAGGGGAATTTCTGGTAGGGTATGGTCTGGATGTGGATGAAGAGGGGAGGTATTTGAAGGATGTGTGGCGATTGACAATGGAAAGTTGACAAGGGACAATGGACAATGGGGACTGAGGATTTCGAATTGGGGGTTGGTTCCCTTACTCTGGAAAGATTGAAGACACTCACTGGAAGGTGCCTTCAATTAGTTTATCCCTGATGGAAGTATCTGCAGCCCGGCCGAGAGGGGGAGGCATGCCTTCTACCTTAATCCACCTCGATATTTTCGTATTGAGGATTTCTGATTGGGGTTTAGAGCGTGGGTGTAGAGGCATCCCACAGCAGTTATCAACTGAACCCTTTAAACCTTCTTACCCTTTAAACTTTCTCAACCTTCGTACACGCGCCAATTCAAAATTCTACATTCAAAATTAAAAATTTTTCAACTTCAACCTATACACATAATCATCCATCACATACCCCTGACCGATATCGATGATCTCGGATTTCCAGCGAAAGAATCCGCATTTTTCATAAAAACCCGTCGCAGGATTTTGCTTATTAACATTGAGAATCAGGGCTTCGTCACCCTGCGTCCGGGCGATGGCGCCGATTTCCTCGATCACTTTTCGACCCCATCCTTTTCCCTGATGTGCCGGTAGGAGGTAGAGCTTATGGATTTTGGTGGCCGTGGTATTGTCATGGTGAAACTCGATAGCGACAAACCCCGCATCGCCCCATATCAGGTAATATCGGTAATGGGGTGCATTGATCTGCCTGCTGAGTTCTTCCGTATTGTACATCAACCCCAGCATATAATTGATTTGATCGGAGGACAGGATCCGTCCAAACGTGTCCGGCCAGGTCGCATAGGCGACGTGCTGTATCAGTGGTATTTCATCTATATTGGCGAGACTCAGGAGCTTGTGTGTTTCCATGTCGCGATGCGTAGATCGTTAAAAAACCACCAATATATTGAATAATGCTTTAGTCTGTCTCTTCTTTTTGGGCGATTTCCAATCCGCCCGATTTATCCCATAAAAAAAGCCCTCCCGATTTCCAGGAGGGCTTTTTTATTCGATTAGTTGTGAAATCAATATCTATTTCCTCCACCACCACCACGGTTGTAACCTCCACGGCCACCACCGCCACCACGATGGCCACCGCCACCGCCGCCACGCTGTGCACGTGGCTTAGCTTCTTTGACAACAATAGTGTTGCCATCAAGCTCAGAGTTATCTAAGGCAGAAATAGCCTCTTTGGCTTCTTCTTCTTCGTACATTTCTACGAAACCGTAACATTTAGAATTACCAGTTTCGCGATCCATGATGACGCGGGCAGATTTGATCTGTCCAAATTCGCTGAATGCCTGCTCCAATTCATAATCGGAGGTCGACGGACTCAACTTTGCTACAAAAATGTTCATAATAAAATTAATTGATAAAAAATAAATACATAATTTGGTAGTACATCAGATAAGCGGCAACTTGGATGTTATCGAAGAAGAGCCTGGTCTTTTACACTACAGTCCAACAAAGATACCCTATTTATTCGGAATAACTTCGTTAATGATGTAAAATAAATTCAGCTAAATAAGTTCCCACATCAGAAGTTTTTTGTGAAGATTCCGGATTTAGATCGACCGTCACCATATTTTCAGCCAACGCCTGATTCACTGCTGATTTGATTTTTGATGATTCTTCCATCATTCCCCAGTGCTCCAGCATCATGGCCCCCGACAGGATAGCCGCCATGGGATTGGCAATGTTTTGTCCCCGGGCCTGCGGGTAGGATCCGTGGATGGGCTCAAACATGGCGTACCGCTCACCGATGGAAGCGCTGGGTGACAATCCCAGAGAGCCACTGATTACAGAGGCCTCGTCGGATATAATGTCACCGAACATATTGGAGGTGAGCACCACATCAAACTGGCTGGGACGTAGAATAATCTGCATAGAGGCATTGTCGACGAATAGAAAATCCAACGTGACATCGGGGTATTCCTCAGCGAGTTCACGCACCACCTTCCGCCACAATCGGGAAGAAGCCAGGACGTTGGCCTTGTCCACCAGAGTCACGTGTTTTCTCCTTTTTTGGGCTGCTTCGAAGGCCAGCCGGGCGATGCGAATGATTTCATCTCTGCGGTAGATCATCAGGTCTGAAGCCACGCCTTCTCCGTCGTCTTCCTTTTTTTCACCGAAATAAATCCCTCCAGTCAGTTCCCTGTAAATGACAAAGTCGCTTCCTTTGATCCTTTCTTCTTTGAGAGGCGATAAATGAAGGATCGCATCAAAAGCCAGGATAGGTCTGAGGTTGGCGAACAATTCCAATTCTTTTCGCAGTTTTAGCAAACCCTGTTCGGGGCGTACCCTGGCATTGGGGTCGTTGTCGTATTTGGGGTCCCCGATAGCTCCAAACAGCAAGGCATCACTTTCCCGGCATATCTCCAACGTAGATGCTGGCAGAGGATCTCCGGTCCGATCGATGGCTATAGCGCCCACGTCGGCCTGATGATAATTGAACTGATGGCCGTATCTCTTGCTTATGGCATCGAGTACTTTTAGTGCTTCCGAGGTGACCTCCGGTCCTATTCCATCTCCTGGAAGGACTGCTATGTTTTTGTTCATGGTGCGATTTTTTGCTATTGGATGGCAAATTAACGAAATGACCGCGAATCGGTCGCGATTTTGGATCGTTTTTGTGGATTAAAGAGGCACGTGTACGTAGGTTCTGTTTTCCTCAAATTGTCGGATCTTGTCCTTCAGGCTCAACAAATAATCGATATCGTCGTAGCCATTGAGTAAACACATTTTTTTGTATTCATCGATCTCAAAACGTTCTTTTGGTCCATCTACACCGATTTGCACAAATTGATCGGCCAGATTCACCGTTAATATGGTTTCAGGATGTTCCGTGATCGTCTGGAGCAACAGATCCAGGTATTCCGGGCTGACCTGGACGGGTAAGAGCCCGTTATTCAGGGCATTGCCTCTGAAAATATCCGCAAAAAAACTCGAAATGACCACTCTGAATCCGTATCCGTATAAGGCCCAGGCGGCGTGCTCCCGACTGGATCCGCTTCCGAAATTCTTGCCGGCTACCAGAATTTTACCCGAATACAGCGGGTTGTTCAGGATGAAATCCGGATTGGCTTGATCTTGATGATCATATCTCCAGTCGTAGAACAGATTGTCCCCAAAGCCTTTTTTGTCGATGGCTTTCAAAAAACGGGCTGGTATTATCTGGTCCGTGTCGATGTCTTCCATCGGCATCGGAACCGCAGTATCTTTTACTATTTCTATTTTTTCCATTTATATAAATTCTCGTACGTCAACAATTTTTCCGTGGATGGCCACAGCAGCAGCGGTGAGTGGACTGGCCAGCAAAGTCCTGGCTCCGGGGCCCTGCCGTCCTTCAAAATTCCGATTGGACGTGGACACGCAATATTCTCCACCAGGGATTTTGTCTTCATTCATTCCCAGGCAAGCAGAGCAACCGGCTTCCCGAAATTCATACCCGGCAGCTATCAGAATCTGATCCAGGCCTTCCTCCACCGCCTGTTTTCTGACGCGCTGGGAACCGGGTACGATCATCGCTCTCACATGATCGCTGACCCTTTTTCCTTTTGAAAAATCTGCTACGATCCGCAGATCTTCGATTCGGGCATTGGTGCAGCTTCCGATGAATACGTTTTGAACCTCCATCCCCTTCAACTTCTGACCCGGAGTCAGTCCCATGTAGTTCAGTGATTTTTGAAAGGATTCGGGCTTGGAAGAATCGATACCTACAGGCACATTTTCTGAAATCTTGATCCCCATCCCGGGATTGGTCCCGTAGGTGATCATGGGTTCGATGTCCGCAGCATCAAAATGATATTCCCGGTCAAATTTGGCTTCAGGATCGCTTTTAAGCGTTTTCCAGTAGGCCAATGCCTGCTCCCATTCATCGGCCTTGGGGGCAAAATCACGTCCCTTGATGTATTCAAACGTCTTTTCATCCGGAGCTATTAATCCTCCCCGGGCGCCCATTTCGATGCTCATATTGCAGATGGTCATCCGCGCTTCCATACTGAGACTTTCGATGGCCGATCCGGCGTATTCGATAAAATATCCCGTCCCGCCACCTGCGGTCAACCGGGAAAGCAAATACAGGATCAGATCCTTGGAATAAACCCCTTTTCCCAGAACACCATCGATGTTGATTCTCATTCTTTTGGGTTTGCTGACCAACAGAGTCTGGGTAGCAAAGACCTGTTCTACCTGGCTGGTTCCAATTCCAAATGCGATCGTCCCAAAAGCCCCGTGCGTGGAGGTATGGCTATCACCGCATACGATGGTCATGCCCGGTTGGGTAATGCCGAGTTCGGGGCCGATGATGTGAACGATTCCCTGATTGGGATTTCCCAGACCGTACAGATTTACGTCAAATTCGGCGCAGTTTTCCGTCAGGGTTTCCACCTGGATACGACTCAGGGGTTCGGTGATTCTTTCGTGTTGATTGATGGTCGGAACGTTGTGGTCGGCAGTAGCCACCGTTTGTTCCTTCCGGTAGAGCGGAATCTGGCGTTCTCTCAGTCCGGCAAATGCCTGTGGACTGGTGACTTCATGGATGAAATGCCTGTCAATGTACAGAATGTCCTGATGGGCATCGATCGATTCGACGACGTGGGCATCCCATATTTTATCAAATAAAGTCTTGTGTTGCATAGAAATTATATTGTCTATTTTACACCATCCACCCATGCGGACACACCCAACACTTTTGGGAGAATCAACAAAGTAAATGGCCGGGTATTTTATTTGGAATATTGCGCATATATCTCATCTTTTGTTTCACTCAAAAGGTAGAGATCATCTTCTTTTATTTCTTTTTTCACATCGGCGAGTTGCAGAAACCGGTCATAGAGCGCGTCGAGCTCCAGTTTGGTAACGTTGCATCCGATTTCCTTGAGACGATAAGCCAGGGCCGCTCTTCCGCTGCGTGCTGTCAGGACGATGGACGATTTGTCGACGCCCACGTCTGCCGGATCGATGATTTCGTAGGTGGAACGTTCCTTGATCACTCCGTCCTGATGGATACCCGATGAGTGAGCAAATGCGTTGGTTCCCACGATGGCTTTATTCGGTTGCACGACCATGCCCATTTCCTCGGAAACCATTCTGCTCGTTTGAAGGAGCATATGCGTTTTGATGTCCGTATAGAAACCCAATTCTTCGTGTTGTTTGAGGATCATCACGCATTCTTCGAGCGAAGTGTTGCCGGCTCTTTCCCCGATTCCGTTGATCGTACATTCGATCTGTCGGGCCCCGTTGATCGCTCCGTAAATGCTATTGGCCGTGGCCAACCCCAGGTCATTGTGACAATGCGTAGAGATGTGGACATTGTCCAATCCGGTGACGTTAGCCACCAGGTATGCTATTTTTTCACCGTATTCGTGGGGCAGGCAGTACCCGGTGGTATCGGGTATATTGAGCACGGTAGCTCCTGCGTTGACCGCTACCTGACAAGCTCTGGCCAGAAACTCATTGTCCGTCCGTCCGGCATCCTCCGCATAAAATTCAACATCCTCCACGAAAGATTTGGCGTATGATACGCATTCGTGTACTCTTTGGAGAACATCTTCCCGGGTTGTTCTGAATTTGAATTTGATATGGTTGTCCGAGGTGCCAATTCCCGTATGAATCCTCGGCCTCTTGGCTTTGGCCAGCGCCTGAGCTGCCACCTCGATATCCTTTTTGACGGCCCGCGACAACCCGCAGACGATGCTGTTTTTCACCGTCTCTGAAATTGCCTGTACCGAAGCGAAGTCGCCGGGCGAAGAGATCGGGAATCCGGCTTCTATGATATCAACACCAAGTTTATCCAACTGCCTTGCCAGCTTGATTTTTTGGTCCTGATTCAATTTACACCCGGGAACCTGTTCTCCATCCCTCAATGTGGTATCAAAAATATGTATTTTGGCCATTGATCCTTACTTTTGTATAATGTTACTGAAGTCGAATATATCAACTACAGTACTAAAATAAAGATTCCCGATACATTGTTCATTTTAATTCAAGGATTGCTTTACACGCCTTGATCATGCGAAATATTTTATAATACTTTGATTTACAACACGTGATAAAATCCAGGAATACACCCTCCAGTACCAAATCTGACGCGCTTATGCAGCTCATCCTGGCGATGTCCAAGGCCGAAAAGAGGGCATTCAGCCTGTACGTCAACAGAGCGGGCCATTCCGACGACATCCTCTATTATAAGGTATTCTCAGAAATAAACAAACGCAAGGCTTTTGATGAAGAGGTGATTTTGAGAGCGATTCCCGATCTGAAACGCAGCCAATTGCCCAACATCAGGGCCAGTCTGTACAATCACTTACTCAAAAGTCTGCGCCATTTGTACGGGAAGCAGGAGGTATATCACGTCCTGGAATCTTTTGATTTTGCCCGGATTTTGTACGATAAAGGGTTGTACTTTCAAAGTCTGGATCAATTGCAACGGTGCAAGGAACAGGCAGTCCACCTGCAGGAATTTTTTCTGTTGGGCAGCTTTCTTCAGTTTGAGAAGTTTATTGAAAGCCAATACATCACCCACAGCATCGGAGACAGGGCTCACAATTTGTCTGAAAAATCAAACGAGGTTCTGACCCACATAGGTCAGACAACTTTCTGGTCCAATAAAGCGCTCCAGTTGTACGACTGGTATCTCAAATACGGATACATCAAAGACTACGAAGAGAAGGAAAAACTTACGAGGTATTTTTACCAGGGAATGCAGGACCTGGATTTGCAAAAAGCCGGTTTTTATGAACGGATATACTACCACCAAACCTACATGTGGTATTACTATACCGCGCAGGACTTTCAGAATTATTACCGGCACTGTCTGAAGTTTGTACACGCATTCGAGGAATATCCGGAGATGAAACAGGTGAATCTGGCCACCTATATGAAAGCGGTTCACAACATATGCAATGCCTTGTTTTTTCTCAACAGTTACGATCGGTTCAGGGAACAGTTTGAACAATTTCGCCGTATCATTGACCTGATCGATGCCCGTGATTCCAACATCGAGGGCCTGTATTACCTGTACTATTACCTCCACAGGATAGATTTACATACCATGCGCGGGGAATTCCGCAAATCGTGGGAATGGTTGCCGGAATTGATTTCGGTGGTGAATCAAAACCCATATAACTGGGATCAGCATAGGATCATCGTCTTTTACTACAAAATTGCGTGTTTGTATTTTGGGGGAGGGGACTTTGACCGGGCGATCGATTTCCTCAATCTGATCATGAACCAGAGGACGTACGATATCCGGACGGACATCCAAAGCTATGCGAGGATTCTCAACCTTATCTCGCATTACGAACTGGGCAATCAAAGATTGTTGCAGTACCAGGCCAAATCGGTCTACCGGTTTCTGGCCAAAAAGGAAGAGCTTCAGAAAGTACAGCAGCATATCTTTGCGTTTCTGAGAAAGATGCCCTCTATGAAATTGCTGGAAGTCAAGGATCATTTCAGGGACCTGAAGTCCAAATTGGAGGTCCTGCAAAACGATCCTATCGAAAAACGATTCTTTCTGTACCTGGATATTCTCTCCTGGTTGCAGGCCAAGATCGAGAACCGAAGCGTAGAGTCGGTGATCCGGGAAAAATTTCTGGATAACCAATAGATTTCATTCCCTCCATTCTCCATTGTGCACTATCCACTATCCACTATCAGTAGTCAGTTATCGGCACTCATCACCTTTCCCAAAGCTGGAGCTTTGGGTTTCCCAGGTGGTCCACTATCCACTATCCACTATCAGTAGTCAGTTATCGGCACTCATC
>CALEIL010000586.1 GCA_937876435.1 uncultured Bacteroidota bacterium | reverse complement strand
GCGACCCCGTGCGTGACAGGCACGTATTCTAACCAACTGAACTACCGGACCAAAATATTACGCTCTTCATTCAGAAGCGATCGCAAATCTACTATGATATTTTATATTCACAAAAAAACTTTTTATAAATTGTAAAAAAAATCATCCCCTGTCTATATGCTGACAAATGGTTTCGTATTTTCGTACTCCAACAACAGTAGAAAGCATGGTATTTTTGGAATTTGAAAAACCCCTTGAAAGTCTCTATGAGCAACGGGATAAGATACAGGAAGTAGGTAGTGCAGGGGATATAGATGTAGAACCCATGCTCAAAAAGCTGGAGAAAAAAATCACCAAAACACAGAAGGAAATTTATTCTAATCTTTCCGGATGGCAGAAGGTGCAGTTGTCCAGACACCCCAACAGGCCTCATACGCTTTTCTATATTGAGAATGTGTTTGATGAATTCATAGAACTCCACGGAGATCGGTATTTCAAGGATGATAAAGCCATCGTGGGCGGATTGGCCAAACTGGATGGCCAGAGTTATATAGTGGTCGGTCAGGAGAAAGGCGATAATACCAAAACCAGACAATTTCGCAATTTTGGGATGGCCAACCCGGAAGGGTACCGGAAATCACTCCGGCTTATGAAACTGGCTGAAAAATTTGGGTTGCCTATTCTTTGCCTTATCGATACCATGGGAGCCAATCCTGGAATTGAAGCCGAAGAACGCGGCCAGGCAGAAGCCATTGCCCGGAGTATGTTTGAAATGGCCAGGTTGAAAACGCCGATAATCTGTTATATCATCGGGGAAGGAGCGAGTGGGGGAGCGATCGGAATTGGGATTGGTGACCGGGTGTACATGCTTGAAAATACATGGTATTCTGTCATATCACCGGAGTCCTGCTCCCAGATACTGTGGCGAAGCTGGGATCACAAAGAACAGGCTGCCGAGGCTCTCAAGTTGACAGCCGATCATATGCTATCTTTTGGTCTCATAGATGGGATCGTTCCGGAACCCCTGGGGGGAGCGCACACCTTTCCGGAACAAATGATTGAAATATTTAAGAATCATCTCAAAAAATATACCCTCGAGCTCGTGGGGATTGATCACAGATCTTTGTTGGATCAACGGATACAAAAATACTCCGGAATGGGTGAATACAAGAACACAGAAGTATCCGAAGCAGACACCAAATAAGCCGGCACGAATTATGGTTTTGTGTTTGTGCCAGATCATTTTCGGAATTTACTTTTGACATTCCTTTTGCCAATCAAAAAAAATAGGCCGATCGGGTCGGTATTGATTATCGTATTATTATTTTTGCAGTCTAATTAGCCAAGAAATGGTCAGAGAAAAACTTAAAGGAACTGGAACGGCTCTGGTGACTCCATTTGATGCCCGGGGAGCGATAGATTTCGATGCACTGGAGAAGGTCATTGAATTCAATATCGAAGGTGGGGTGGATTACCTGGTGTCACTCGGTACGACTGGCGAGGCAGTCACGTTGTCCCGGGAGGAATGTCAGGCAATTCTCGATTTTACACTCGAAAAGGTCAATCATCGAATTCCCGTTGTTTTTGGGGTCTTTGGGGGAAATAATACCGAAATTGTTATCGAACGGCTTACCGGATACCGGCTCACCGGAGTCACTGCGTTGCTGGCAGCCAGTCCTTATTACAACAAACCCTCACAGGAAGGGATTTTCCAGCACTATAAAAAAATTGCAGAGAAGAGTGATTATCCCATCCTGATCTACAATGTTCCGGGGCGAACAGCTTCCAATATCACCGCAGAAACTACTCTTCGGATAGCAAATGAAATCCCCAATATAATCGGAACCAAAGAAGCTTCAGGAGATCTCGATCAGGTCAATAAAATCCTGAAATACCGGCCGGAAAATTTCCTGGTCCTTTCTGGTGACGATCCTTCTACGCTGGCTATGATGGCCCACGGTGCTGATGGAGTTATCTCGGTCATTTCCAATGCCTTCCCCCACGAATGGTCGGACATGGTCAGAGCGTGTCGCAACCGGGACTTTCAAAAGGCTGCCCGCCTGTACGCGCAGGTGCAGGATATACATCCCTGGCTGTATATCGACGGAAATCCCTGTGGCATCAAAGGTGCTTTGAAATTTCTGGGAGTTATCAAGACGATGGAAGTCCGTCTGCCTTTGGTTCCTATGCAAACTAAAAACTACAACGCATTGATCAAGGAAATGGGAAAGGTGAAACAAGTAGTGGAAAGTTAATATAACCCACTTATCTGATTCATTTTACATCACTCATCTCGGACAACAAAAGACCCAACGCGCTGTGGTCCAACTCTCCTTTGCCATTGGCAATTAATGCATCCATCTGGGTGGCCACGATGGAAGAGCCCGGCAGAGGGACGGACAAATCCCGGCCAGTCTGGAGAGCGATGTTCATGTCTTTGCGGTGCAGATTAACCTTAAAACCGGGTTCAAAGTTGCCGTCCAAAAACCGCTGCCCATGGAGATCCAAAATACGGCTTTGAGCAAATCCACCCAGTAAAGCTTCCCGCACCCTGGCTACATCGACGCCAGCTTTTTTAGCAAGCGTAAGCGCTTCTGCAACCGCTTGAATTGTCATACCCACGATGATTTGATTGCAAGCCTTGGCGGTTTGCCCGGCCCCTGCTTCACCGATCCGTACGATATTTTTTCCCATCAACTCCAGAATAGGCAGAGCGCGTTCAAACGCTGATTTGGTTCCTCCCACCATGATGGACAAGCTGGCAGACTTTGCTCCTCCTTCACCTCCGGAAACCGGGGCGTCTAATACTTCTACGCCTTTATCCGATAAAATGGTATTCAATTTTATAGCGGTGGCCGGAGCGATCGTTGACATGTCTATGTACAATTTGCCGGCTGACATCCCCGCCAACACCCCATCTTCTCCCAAAACGATATCTTCTACCTCGGGTGAATCCGGAAGACAGGTAATGACCACGTCGCATTGTTCGGCCAATTCTTTTGGGGTTCCGGCCAGCGTGGCTCCCTCAGACTCCAGGGAATTCGCTTCCCCGCTGGTTTTGAGTACAGTCAATGGATGACCTCCCTGGAGGATGTGCGTCGACATGGGTTTTCCCATGATACCTAGCCCGATAAATCCGATTTTTTCCATATAATAATTTATTTTAATCCGTTTATAGTTTTTAAAAAGGGGAGATCAATCGATTTCTTATTTCACGCATTTGACTGGCAATGCTTGTGGCTCCGTTGCTGAGAAAGGTCATATCGGAACCCGAAGCCAAAAAACGGAAACCATTGTCGTAATAAAAGGAGTATTCATCGAGATCGAAAAACAGAACACCAGCTGCTTTCCCGGCTTTTTGAGCCGCAAGACCTACCGCTTTTACAGCCTCCTGATAGAGTGGATGATCCCATTGACCGAAGACCCCCAATGCCAGGCTCAGATCGGCCGGGCCCAGGAAAAGGACATCGACCCCATCCAGACTGGCTATTTCATCCAGATGTTTCAGGCTTTCCAGCGTTTCTATCTGGATGATGCCCAGCAATCCGTTTTTAGCTAATTCATAATATTCATCAAATTCTTTACCAAAACGAGTAGCCCTGGTCATTTTGGCAAATCCCCGCTTCCCGATAGGAGGGTAATACATGTAGTCTATAGCAGCACGTGCTTCCTCTGTGTTTTGAATCTGCGGAAACATCACGCCCTTAAAACCCATATCCAGTACACGTTTGACCCGGGCAGCTTCAAAACTTTCAACCCGTACGAAGGGAGTAGGACCCGAATTTCCGATACCCTGTAGTTGACTGAAAACATGGCTTTCCGAACCACTACCGTGTTCCAGATCGACGAGGACCCAGTCAAATCCAGCGCCACTCACGATCTCTGCAGAAACATGTGAGCCCATATTGAGCCAACAGCCGTGGACGGCATCCCCATCATTTAATCGCTCTTTTATATTTTTCATATCCAATTTTGAATAATGATCCTTTTTACATCCAGTATTCGTGGACAAATTAGCCTAACTTTATCTTTTTCTGAAGAAACAGCGATTGATTTTATTTCACCATCGCACCGATTTGAATTCCCAATCCGCTATGACCTTTCTCATTTCCACCTGATCATCTCTTTTGAGCAATCCACAGTCCAGATAATTCTGATGTAATTTTCGTAAAGCCTGCCGGTCAATCTCCACCCCGAGTCCGGGGCCGGAAGGCACTTGAACATTCCCGTTTTCAAATAACATTTTTCCACCCGAAATGACCTCTTCTGGTTGCCAGGGGTAGTGAGTGTCAAGAGCATAAGGAATGGCCGGTAGAGCCGCTCCCAGATGAACCATCGCCGCCAAGGAAATTCCCAGATGGCTGTTGGAATGCATGGAAAGTTCCCGACCAAAAGTCTGACAGATTCTCGACAATTCCATAGAGGAACGTAAGCCACCCCAGAAATGGTGATCGCTCAGTATGATATCCTCCGATCCGGTGACTATGCTGTTTGGAATGTCCTCAAAACTCGTCGTGCACATATTGGTAGCCATAGGAATACGGAGGGCAGATCGGACGCTGGCCATATTCTCCTGGCCCCTCACAGGGTCTTCCAGATATTCCAGAAGCCGTTCCATTTCCTTCCCAAATCTGATGGCCGTATCCACATTCCAAACCGCGTTGGGGTCATACCTCAATGGCACATCCGGTCCAAAATGGTCATGGAGTTTCTTGATTGTCTCCACCTCAATGTGAGGTTCGAAGACCCCTCCTTTGAGTTTTAAAGATTCAAATCCAAATTCCTTCACCATAGCAATGGCCTGTTGGACGATTTGATCAGGAGTCGTTGCTTCAGCCTGCCGGGCGCTGTCCCAGCCCGTGGCATCCGGATCTGTACCGAAACCCAGGGATCCTCCGGCGCCTTCATATTTATAAAACAAATAGGCTGCAAAGGGGACTTTGTCCCGACGCGATCCACCCAGCAGATCCACTACCGGTCGTTCCAGAATTTTTCCTATGATATCCATACAGGCGACTTCTATGGCGCTATATACATGGACGATCTTCCGTTGATCCCAGGGGGTATCTCCCCGTTGGATCGTCGTTTCGGTTTCGAAATGATCCTGGATGGCATCCCTGATCTGATTGAGTTGGAAGGGATCTTTCCCAATCAGGATTTCTCTTGATTTTTCCAACGCTGCATCAATATCGCTGTTGCCGGGTATTTCACTTATTCCAATTATGTTGTCGTGAGTGATCACTTCCACAATCGTTCGGAGGGCATATGGAGCGTGGAGACCTGCAGCATTGAGCAGTGGAGGATCGGTCACGGCTATTGGTGTAATGATGATATCTTTTATGGTGAGTCCGGTCATGAATTTTTGGATTGAATCAAAGGTGGAGGAGAAATTTTGATTAGTCAGGAAAAATGGTACGTTGATCAAAATTACACATTATGTTTTATCCGTATTAAATCAATGGGAAAAAATATGCAGCAATCAGGATGACAATCAGGCCCGAGAATCCCATAATGGTCAGCAAAGGAGTATAAGTCTTTAACGCTTCTGCTTCTGTCAGGTTACTCATCTTACATATAATCCAAAAACCACTGTCGTTCATCCAGGGAACAGGCTTTGAGCCGCAGGCAATGGCCAAAGCGAGATACAATGAGTGGTATTCCAGATCCATCGTCTGAGCCATTCCACCCAAAATACCCGCAGAGGTTATCATGGCTACCGTAGCTGAGCCCTGAGCGGTTCGCACTACTGCGGTGATGAGAAAGGCGAGGGGGATCAAAGCTGTTTGAAAATCTCTGGTTAATTCACCTATTCTCTGGCTTATGCCCGTTTGTTGCAGCATTCCTCCAAACGCACCACCCGCCGAGGTGATCAGTATTATAACTCCGGCACTCATCAGCGCTGCCTGGACCGAGGAAGACAGATTCTTGTCACCGGAGTTGTTCATTCGGACCATCAGTATCAGCGAAGTGAAAGCGCCGAGGGACAAGGCCATATTTTTCTCTCCGAGAAAAGAAATCAGACGGTACATCATGGCGTATAAACTATTTTCTTCGATCTGTGAACCCGGTTGAACCACTGCGTGAATGGTGATCAGTAAAACGGGGATCAAGATGGGCATCAGCGAAAACCAGAGTGGGGGTAGATTTTTCGGGTCTTCGACGGACAATTTTCTGATATCTTCCAGGGGTGCCTCAATCGAGTCGCGAAGTGGAATGGGCCATCTGGAATTGGCCCAAACCGCATACAAGTATCCCGTAGTTATGGTGATGATTCCTACCAGAATGCCTCCCATCATCATCATGCCCAGAGGAATATTCATTTCACTGACCAAAAACAGTGGTCCGGGAGTTGGAGGTACAAGAGAGTTGGCCATGGCGGCTCCCGCAGTTATACAAAGGATGAGTAGCAGGTAGTTTTTACCGATTTTGATCGCCATCGCTTTGGCGAGTGGAATCATCAGGTAAAACACTGTATCAAAAAATACGGGTATACCGATAAAAAAACTACTACTCAGAAAGGTAATCGGCGCTCTGTTGATCCCAGAGATCCTGAGGGTTGACCGGACAATTCTTTCGGCTGCCCCACTTTCCAGCATCGATTTTCCAATGATAGATGCCATAGCGATCAGTATCCCTATTTTTCCACACGTTTCTCCAAAAGCTGCGGCTATGCGAAAACCCGGATGTTGCTCTGCCAGTTGCTGACCTTCCGCGATGCTACCCCCTTTTGTAGTTACATACCCTATGATCGCTGCATCCGTAGTGAGAATTGCGACCACAAATGCACCGAAAAGCAAGGCCAAAAAGGCATGTAGTCGCAGACCAATAATTCCTCCCACTACTACGATGATGCCTATTCCCAGAATCAATAAGGGGTCGATGGTATTGGGGAGTATCTCCAATTTATATGATTTATTGGTTTGGATTTTACGATTCTGGCATCATTTATTTCAGGAAGGACCCATTTTACGAGCCCTCAAATTAATATAAAAAGGAATAGTTTTAATAAAAAGGAAGGGGATTAATTTTCGACAAGGAAATGTTTCATCATCGAGATTTTGGGCCATTCTCCGATGGTTATTTGTTTGTATACCTGACCGAATGCCATCCAGTGTGATCGATGATAGCAAAACCCTCTGGCAATCATTCGTGATTCCGCTACGTTTCAATTTTAGTAATGGGAGCCATTCCCAATGGACTGGGTGTTGAAAAAAATTTAAATGGTCTGGCAATCAAGTCTCCTCAGTGGCGCAGGATTGCAATTCAAAAGCAACAAGTGAGCTTTCCTTCCTAAAAGAAT
>CALEIL010000585.1 GCA_937876435.1 uncultured Bacteroidota bacterium | reverse complement strand
TTTTTTATTGGGGATGTAGTGTACCAGTCACTATAATCATGACACATTTGCCGGATTTTTTTCACCATATCCTCCCTTCCGATGGTCGGGAGGCAGGCTTTTATCATCTAAAGCCTTACGTAGCTTAGGCTATACCTGCCTACCCGGCGGTTAATGGCAGGCAGGCCACTGTCGCCATGCCTTGATCTGTCAAAAAATATATTGAAGAACATTGTAATAGCTACTTAAATTTCCGAACACTTAAGAAGTCATTCAGACGACCCCGATTTAATATAGTATGTTCATTCATTATAAGCCATATCTGTGGAGCTGCGATCTACTCACACTGCTTTGTAGCCTTCTTAGTGAGTAGGAGGATTGCTGAAAGCTTTCCCACCTGGTAAATTCCCCTCCTATTTTTAAGCCTTGTTCGTTTTCCGGCTCCCCCTCAAATATGCTGATCATTTTTAATTCGTTTTATGAATTGGTGTATCCATCATCATTAACTTATATATGGATTATATTATCCAAATTTATATATTACTTTAACGACTATCTTCAGCCTCTTCTGTCCTGGTCAATTCATGGCTTGAAACCTCTGTACTATTTTGCCCAGGCATGATTCGTAGTCTGAACCAATCAAGTAGTCATGCCTGTACTGCATGGTTTCAGCTCTTCTGAATTTATTTTAGCCAGCTTCCTTCAAGGAAATTATTGCATGATAAAAATATTGCATACAGTACATATTGTTAATGAGCATATTAAATATATAGCTTAATTATTTATAAAAAAGGTCTGTTATAAAGTATTAAAAATCAAATAAATTTTATAATTTTAAAACGCATATATTATTTAACCCAGAATGTTTTCATGGGGAATGATAGAGCAACGAACTACTTTATTTTTTTGAAACGTGCTAATTAGATATATATGGGGAAACCTTTACACAATCTTATCTGGTTCAATTTTGCTGCGAATTATTTTGGAGGTACATCAGTGCCTTTTCGTACGAGGTTGAGTCATGTCATGATTTCTGAGGGTTTGCCAATCAGTGAATAATCTTAGTTAAGAGAACCGATTGTTAATTAAACAAAACTAGAACTCATGAAAATGACGAATTTTACAACAACTTCACCATCGGGGAGGCTGAGCTCAAACTGGCTTAGAGGGATTATACCTCTCCTGGCCTTGTTTGTGCTGGCACTACCGATGCAAACACACGCACAGCAACAGCCCAATTGTGCACAATTTTCTCCTGCCATCAATCAAGATGGTGAGGCAGAAGTTGGGGCAGATGATTTTGTATCCAACCCTGGTGGGGTGGAATACCCGATTACCGTTCGGATCCAGAACCAGTGGGGAGGTCCGGCGTTTCCCCCTATTGATCTGGGTGATGCTGACACCACTGTATTTCTAAATGTATGCGATTACCTCGGTACCACATTGCAATTTTCCGTGACCAATGTCATCAATGGCTCTCAACAAACCTGCAACCTGGGACAGATGATACTCAACGGTACTCCGGGCATAGTGTTGACGTCTGGTTTGGGTACGAAAGTCACCGGCGTCCATGTGGATACCGGCAAGATCAATGTGTATTGCGGAACGGTAGTTCCTACCGCAAGGGATTACATTCCCACGGCCACTGCTCCATGCGGTGGAAGTGCTACGGCACCTGTCGCTCAACCTGACTGGATCATGCCTTTCCCCTGTAACATAGAAAGTGATACAGCAGAAATTATTTTCCGGACCTGGGAATCTTACGACAAAGCCGGAAGGCTGGCTACGATCACGGATACTATTGTAGTGTTCAGATACCCGCTTTTGACACCGGGGGCGTTTGTGGATGCAGGCGAAACCGAATTGTATTGTGAATTGGATGAGACCTTCCATGAAGGGGGTTCCTTGAAGCGATATGCTTCCTGGAAACAACCCCTTGGATTGCATGATTACGAAAGACCTTATACCAAATTGAGAGGGGTGACGTATGAGATTCCGGCTACGATCATGGTAGCAGGTATCCTCAATGCAGCCTTTCAAGGTCTGGATGTGCTGGAAGAGTACTTCGAATGCGTCATACTCCGTAAGGCGAATGGTGATGAAGTGACGATATGGGATATCGTATCCGGCAACTACGCGAGTGATCTGATAAACAACG
This sequence comes from uncultured Bacteroidota bacterium, assembly GCA_937876435.1. GTDB lineage: Bacteria > Bacteroidota > Bacteroidia > Chitinophagales > Saprospiraceae > Membranihabitans. The sequence continues at coordinate 1,910 of CALEIL010000585.1, read as the reverse complement.
CGACCGACGAGCAGAGAACTTATGGCTTTTTGCAAATCCTGATTGAACTCAATGAAAAACCCATTAACCTTATTCTCGAAGCTCTTGTACTCAATTGGTTCCCATACCTGTTGTTGCAGGAAGGAGACTGGATTCTTTCAGAAGGAGGGAATTTTGAGAAGGTGACGGCGGACTGGTTTTTCAATGGCAACGGCAATAGCCCATACTGGTTTGCCGGTGGCTGGCCGTCTATATATAACAGTGAAAATTGCATCAGCTATTGCGATGCTGCACATTCGGAAGACCTGGAATGCATCTACATCCAGTTACCACCCCTTACCATAGAAGAGGGAATCACGGACAGCGTAGATGGCTGCATAACCGTTTGTCTTGCTGAGTCTCCGCATTGTGGTATTACTATAAAACAGGACGAAATCGGTGATTGGACGGGTTCCTGTCCCCAAACACGAGGTATAGATTCCTGGGTCACTCAGACCTGCTGGGCGGTGACTCCAAATTACTGTGCCGAAGATGGCCAATCTCCTTGTGAGGAACTTAGCGCAGACCTCAATCTAGATGATGCTGTAATCGACTATTCCTGTACTGATAAAGCGGTTAAAATTCACCTTAGTCAATGGCAGACGCTGATCGATACGTTACCTCCGATCTTTGATTTCTGTTATCCATATGCTATAGGATTTGCCACCGCTGTAAACAATGAGCCTACAAATAATGCTTTGGGATATGCCGAAAATTGTCTTGCTCCTGCACAGGCATGGAATCACGAAGAAATCCAAAGATACATCAGGGACGGATTACAATACTTTTTTGCCATGGAGGCGGAATTGTGTAATCCTACGATTTACCGGGTCGGTTCACACGATTGTGCGGCCGAAGTATTCGTTCCCGATGTAAAGGTAATCGACAATTGTAGTGGAATTCATTCGGTGAAAGCTATGATCGAAGTACAGGGTGGTATTCGCTCTGTTGCATTGGAGAAAACTGGTGAAGAGATCAGAATCAACGAAGACGGGGACACCTGCCTGGTCGTTACGTTCTCTCACCTGAGCAATCCGATACGCGTTCCATTCAATGGATGTGACAGTGAGCCCGTCGAAGTTCGATACGAAGCAGCGGACAATTGCTGGAATCAAAGCGAATGGTATAAATATATACAGATCATAGATGATGTCCCCCCCACCGTGGTGGTCGACAGAGAAGTCAATGTAACCCTGAACAGTAAAACCGAATGGGTACATGCTGAGACTTTTGATGAAGGAAGCTGGGATAATTGTGCCATCGAGCTGATGTTGGCCCGCCGAAGTGATTGGTTGACAGACACAGCTTGTGTAGATCTGTGTGCTGACGTGACCGAACCTTATGATAACTGGGTTGATCTTTTGGAGGACCTTGGTTTTGACCGAAACGATGTAGTAGTTGCAGTAGGAGGAGGTACCGTGTTCAGGGCGAGATTTGACGTGAGGGAATTATCCAAATTCCTCGATGAAGGAGAAGTAGAACAATACTATTACAACCAGATCGTCTGGTTGTGGGAAGATGGACAAAACTGTGGCACTAAGGTAGTTTATGGCTGGGTGTATGCGATCGCAGCATATTTAGCTGAAAATTGTTCAGGTACCGATGAGCATGGAAATGGTCTGAGAGTCCAGGATCTGGAGGTGATTTTTGATCATCTACTTGGAATACCTGGTTATGGTCAGGAACTTGCACTTCTTGGAGGTGGATGGGCCAAAGCCGTTCCATTCAAATGCGAAGATGCGTGCGAAGTAGTCACTGCCGAACTTTTGGTGATGGATTACTGCTGCAACTGGGGTACTGGATGGAGTGATGTCAACGTGGAAGATAAGAGCAATGCCCGATTGGTTAAAAGATTGCCTGACCTGGCGATCTCCTGTGAAGCTTACAACATC
>CALEIL010000584.1 GCA_937876435.1 uncultured Bacteroidota bacterium | reverse complement strand
ACCTCAATCCGAAATCATCAATCGAAAATCCAAAATCCCCAATCCGCAATCCCCAATCATCAATCCACAATCATTCGTTTCGTCGCTACATACCGCTCCGTTTCCAATTGGTAGAACAAAACCCCATTGGCCGGTAACTGGTCCCGCGAGATAGAGATTTCAGTGTATCCTTTCCCATATTTACCCTTGATTTCCTGAATCGCCCTGCCAGTCACGTCGTATATAAGCAATCTCGCATCGGTCGCTTCCGGCAGTTCAAAGCCGATCACGGTGTATCCTTCGAAAGGGTTGGGGCGGTTTTGGTATAGCACAAATCCCTCCCGGGAGACCCGCTGTCCGGCATCAATTTGATGTGAATTCACATTTGCGGCGGTTACATCGATATTCACCTCGCAACCCGGGTCGAGCGTGGCTATCACTTCCTGAACGTAGTTCAATTCACCTCCACCGGTACACCAGTCTTTCATATTCCAGGTGACTTTGTATTTCTTCATGCCCATCTGACCCAGAACCGCCAATTCCTTAATCTCCTTCCCGATGGCCATCGAATTGCACAGTACACCGGTCAGGTGCGACTTCAAGGTTACACTTCCCAGTGCGTCCGGGAAATAGGTATCCGACAAGGACTGGGACAAGCAAACCGGAGCGGTCTTACTACCCACATCAGCCGGTAGGTCAAACATACTGGCACGCAATCCGCAAGCTGACCGAACCCGGATCACCTGCTCCAGTACCAGTGAAGCCGCCGAGGCAGCACAGCCCCCCGACACATAAAATCTACGGGTAAGGGTTCCATTCCCGCAGTCATCCAGATCGATCCAGATGTCCTGAGACAGAGCTCCGCTGCATACGATATCCACCACACCATTTTCGCCGGTCAGCCGGGACGTATCCAGTACCATCGTCTTGTTCACCTGATTCAACCAATCGATCGTCCCATCGTGCAGAGTATCGGCTATCTGGACCATCTCGGACTTTTCATTACACGTGATCGTATTGTACGCAAAACCCAGACCGGCAGAGCCGAGTTCGTACCGCCCAAACACGCTATCCAATGCCGCAAATATACCGGTGCTATCCACCACGCTACCATTCATTTCCAGTGCAGCGGCCGATTCGACGAGGTCTTTGTAAAAAATATTGTAGGCCTCACACGAGATCTCCAGCTCTGCCAGCGGCTTCACCACCCGGGCCGGTCTCTTATCCTCCACGTGGACATCACTCCAGGCGGTAGTCCAGTTGCAGCAAGCGTCCATCACCATGAGTTCGGCCGATACCTGCTGACATGCATCATCGCACCGGAACGGAGCCGCTTGCGCCCAGCCCCCTCCCAGTAGGGCGATTTCATGGCCGTATCCCGGTTGCACAAAGAGGTTGTCAAAGATGTATTCCAGATCCCGGACATCCAGACTGTTGCCGTGTTCATCGGATAGGGAACAATTTTCTGCGATATAAACAGCCAGATCAAAGATCCAGCCGTGGACGACTTTGCGTCCGCCCTTCTGCCCATCATTCCAGAGCCAGACGAGCTGATTGAAAAAGTATTGTTCGATCTCCCCTTCGCTCAGGAAAGCAGCCAGAGCATCGATTTCAAAAGCCTGATTCACTTTTCCCGCACTTCCTTTACCTCCATTGGCTGCGAAGGTTACATAATCGCTGTTCATACCCAGAGCGGTTAGGATATCAGCCCAGGAGCGATAGGATAAGTCTTCTTCATGGCATATATCCACTAAGTTCTCCCAATCCGCCCGACGAACCAAGGTCAGTTCGATCGCACAATTGTCCCAGCTTCCTTCATCAAATGTTTCTTCTGAGTACACCCATTCCGTCCCGTTGTTCAGTGACAGGTTGACTTCGCGGTCCACTACTACCGTCGGTGGCGTATCGTCGATCACCTTGATGTATTTATACCATTCACTCTGATTCCAGCAATGGTCGACTGCTTCGTAACGCACTTCGGTCAAGGCCCCGTCGCATCCATTGAAAGGAATGCGGATCGGATTGGTCAGATGGGAATAAGTATATATGAAAGCGGTATCGCCGTTGGCAAGGATTCTGTGTTCTACATGGGTTTGCTCGAGGGCCACCATGCGTTGACCGCCTGCCACATCGACGATGGCTTTTACCGAGTGAATGCCGCTACATTGATCGATCAAATGCACATCAGGTACCAGCACTTCCGCTTCGCAATCGTGGGAATTGACCCGATACACCGTCGGATGGCATTGTTCCCAGGCATTGGCCGAGCCATACTGCTCCCCTGCCCGGATGGATGTGGCGATGTCTTCAGCGCACCAGGGTAGAACACCGCATGCCTCTGCCCCGGAAGTAGCCCGGGTCATAAGGAGGGCTGCCGGGCCGGGAGGACCGGTTTCTCCTTCCTCACCTTCCTCTCCTGTTTCCCCTTCGGGTCCTTCTGGGCCGATAGGACCCATTTCACCAGGTTCGCCCATCACTCCACAATCCGCCACCGGGTAGCAAAAATCAAAGATGGGCCCGATGGTATCGATCAGGATTTGCCATTGGGTCAGCCGGAATGTCCGGGCTTTACTCGTGATATTTTCTTCCGTCACCACGAAGCCAGCGTTGCCACCAGTGGCTATGTATTCATCCGACACGCACTCATTTTCGGTGGTCCCCCAACACGTTTGCCGGATCGTAATATCTCTTCCCCTGGTCTGCGGACATCCTTCGGACCAATCCACCAGTTCACCCTGGTATTCGATTCTGATCCCGCAATGCGGATTGCCGTCCAGGTCTGCCAGACAGATCTCTACGCAGACCTCTGTGCCTTCTTCCAGTGCCGGAACCAATACCCGGACACCGCATACGTCGCCACCCCCTTCACCGTGTCCGTCGCTGTACCACACGCAGTCACCTGTTCCGGAGATGAACGGCCAGCCACCCGTAAACCAGAAGGGCGCGTTACCAGTACCGGCGTAAAACCAATCCCCGGTCACTTTTTCAAAATTACCGCCTTCCGACAACACCCAATCTCCTTCTTCCAACAGTAGGTAGGGGAAAAATGTAAACAATCCGCCCAGAATGTTGACCGGACTCTCCCCAAGTTGATATATCGCGTGTAAAAACCCATAGCCGAGCTGCTCCGCAGTGGCCTTCGTGATCAGGTCGCTCAGGTAGTCCCCGGACACGATGTCGCCTATCGTCACATCTCTACCTTCGGCTTTGCGGACGATCACGCAGTTCAGATATTCTTCCAGAACGAGCGCTCCCTGGGACTGGGCACCTTCGAGACCGGCGATGATGATGGTGAGGGGGATTTCATAAGCCACGCCGCCGAGTTGTGTATGGGCCAGTTCGTAGCTGTGCAGACCCACGGGTTGTTTCCAGGCGCTGTATCTTTTTTGAGCCCCACCGGTAAGTGTCAGTGGTTCTATTTCACAATACAAGCTATCCTCGGCGTAGCCCACAAAGTTGGAAGCATTCAACGCCGGCAGGCGGAGCACCACGATGGTATCGGTCAGGGTAAACAGTTCGCCTTCCTTATTGAACACTTCCCAGGTACGGTAAATGATCTCGGAAGTGTCGCTGGCTTCGTTGCAGTGGTAAACGTCCACCCAGTCGGGCTGCACTTGCAAATCCTTATAACTGCCTCCGCATGATACCGATACGGTGGGTGTATGCAGATACGCATCGGGAACAAAACCACAGTAAGTAACCAATTTCCCATCGGTCAACCGCCCGGTGGGAAGGTCGAGATTTTCCAGATTTGCGGTATTGCCGAAAGCCGAGGTCAGTTCTATCGTGGTTTCAGCCGGGATCAGTATATTGGATTCACAGGTCCCCAGTTCGTTGCTGACGCGGATGCGCAAGGTTTGGCCCCGGTAGGTACACAAATCGATGTTTTCCATGATGTAATCGGTGCTTCGCAATCCCTGAGCACTCGAGATCAGACTGCCCCATTGGTTGATCACTTCCACATCGTATATTGGAATAGGAACAGCGTTTGGTACGGCATCGAGCACTCGAACGTTCAGTTCTCCCGCACTGTTGATGCCGGGTGAAAAAAGGGAGGCACAATTGGGAGGCAGCAACTGGACCGCTAATCCATTGGCCAATACCCAGCGGGAAAAGGCGTCGATCTGGTCCTGCGTAACGATATTGTTGGTTGGGTCAAAACTAATATGTCCCATCAGTTCGTAAGACATACCCCCGTCTTCGGAACGGAAAAGGGTCAGATCATTTTCTGTCAGTCCGTTTAGTTCGCTGTCAAAATAGGTGAAGCCAAGGGTAGCATTCAGACCACTGTTGTTCGCAGGAGAAATATCGTAGTACCGGTCAATGCTCATCTGCCCGTTGACATTTTCAATATCGTGCGTGCGGATGATCACGGTTTCGCCCAGGTCCTGGCCAGTGGTCAGGATGGCTCCAAGGCCCGCAAAGTTCAGAGAGGACGGTGCGGTCACGGTGGTTCTGGTCGCTTTTACGCTTCCATCTGTGATTTTACCTCCGTTTTCCTGCAGGGTAGTGAAGAAACCCAGATCCAACAGGCCGTCGTTGAGAATTTTAAGGTTGGCATCATTTTCCAGCGTAAACGTCTGGGAGAGGGCGGGAGTCCAGAAAAGTAGCTGGATGATCAGACCAGTTGCGACTACTCTTAACCAACGAGTATATCCAGGTTGGCATTTCTTTGCAGTTCTCATAAAAGATAAGGTCAAATGTATTTTCACGGTTTATCGATTCTTGAGGTAGCTAATAAATTTCCGGTATCATTTTCGTTATTCGGCATCAGTGGGTAGGGCATTGTGATTCAGTTGTTCCAGCCTGGCCAGTCGGGCTTCGAATTGCTCAAGGCGTTGAACTTTGGCCTGTAGCTCCTGGATTTGCCGGTCTTTTTCTTCCAATTCTATTTGTTGTTCCTGCAGCCCTTTAAGCAGGACGGCGGCGAAGTGGCCGTACGATACGGCGAGGAAACCGTTGCTACTGGTAGTGACCAACTCTGGAAATTGTGCCTGTACTTCCTGAGCGATCAGTCCGATTTGCGTACCGGTGGGGTGGGTCTGCTGATTTTTGAAGGTATAGCGAACCGGATGGATTTTAGTGAGCTTATCGAGGGTATGGGCTTCGAGGGAGTGGATGTTTTCTTTGAGTCGGTGGTCGGATAGTGCATTGAAAGATCCTGCTGCGTATACATTGCCTGATGCATCGACCCGGAAAGCATCGGATAAATTCATCGAACTGAAACCATTACCTACGACGAAAAGGGTGAGATCATTCGTTGTGTTAGAGGCATTGTATTGGCCTACGGAAAGAGAAGTAGGTGTTCTAGCTATCGTCTGGTTACCCAAAGCAGTGGAGTAATCACCGGAAGCTTCGGCTTCCAGACCCCAAGCGGTGGAGTACTGACCGGAAGCTGCCGTGTTGTAGCCCCAAGCGGTTGAGAATGAACCGGAAGCTGTCGTGTTGTAACCCCAAGCGGTGGAGTATGAAACGGAAGCTTCGGTATCCCGACCCCAAGCGGTGGAGTAAAAACCGGAAGCTGCCGTGTTGTAGCCCCAAGCGGTGGAGTATGGACCGGAAGTTGCTGTGTTGTAGCCCCAAGCGGTGGAGTAATCACCAGAAGCTGCTGTTCTCGCTCCCAAAGCGGTGGAGGAAAAACCAATAGCTGTCGTCTGGTTACCCAAAGCAGTGGAGTAATCACCAGAAGCTTCGGTATCCCGACCCAAAGCGGTGGAGTATGGACCGGAAGCTTCGGTATCCCGACCCCATGCGGTGGAGTAATCACCCACTTTGCCCTCGTTCCACAGGTCTGAGGACACAGC
>CALEIL010000583.1 GCA_937876435.1 uncultured Bacteroidota bacterium | reverse complement strand
GCGGTAATGGTCTACATTAATTTGGCGGATAATTTCTGGATTTTGGGATTTTTGACCAGCCTGGAGGATGAATTTACGATACCTGGAATCGTGTGAAGCTTTTTTGAGATGGTCAAAAGCCAGGTTTCGGCACATATTGTATATATAACCGTCAAGATCCTGGATTTGATTCAGCGATTTTTCCTTTTCGATCAATTTCAGAAAAACATCCTGAGCTAGATCTTTTGCCAATTCCTCATCATTGAGAAATTTTATGAAAAACCCTAAAACTTTATCCCTGTAATTGCTAAATAATGATTTTGAGTTCACCTCACATATTTTTCACTTTAGACTATTTCTATCATTATAATCCTACCTTTTTTAACTATCTCCCGGGACTGGCGATATGATGCTTGAATAATGATGGTCATATCTATGCACCGATCAATTGCCTGTTTCATCAAATTTAATAATTTTTTTACATCTGACTAGTATGTTGTTATTACAAGATCGTCTTGTATACCATTATTTCAGGAATGACCACCGGGAACAATACCTTTTTAGGATCATATAAATTGAAAAGTGAAAGATAAAAAGAGAATAAAATATTTACTGGAAAGATACGTCAAGAACATCCAAAACCCCGAAGAAGGCCAGGAGCTTTTCGAACGCCTGAAAAGTATAAATGATCCAACAGTCCTGGAAGAAATATTTCAACAGGGTTGGGCGCAATCTGGTGAGGAGAACCTGGAACACCTGCTTTCGTGGGATTATCTGATCAAGGAACGCGAAAAAAGAGCCAGAAAGGTATCCCAATCTCAAGGTCGTATATCCATATTATGGAAATGGGGAATAGCTGCCTCCTTCTTGATTTTGATCGGATTGGTGTGGTGGCTGAGAGAGGCCCCGGCAGAATTGATGACCTGGCAAACAGGGTATGGTGAAACCGAAGAAATATTTCTGGACGATGGAACAAAAGTGACCCTCAATGCAAATTCACGCCTGGTATGGAATAGTACATGGAAAAGAACTGATTACAGAGAAGCAGAACTTACAGGCGAAGCTTATTTTGAAGTGTCACACGTAGATAGGCATGGAAATATCATGGAAGAAAAAGGATCTGATGAGTCCCAATTGGTTCCATTTAAGGTAGTCACTGCCGATTTGTCGATCAATGTCCTGGGAACGGCTTTTAATGTCCTGAATCGCAGGGGTAAAACCGATGTGTATCTCGATAATGGAAAAGTAAAACTCGAACCGCTGAACGTCACCGGGGATATGGCGGAAACTTCTTCTGCGGAATCCGGGAAACTACCAACCTCGGTTATTATGTCTCCAGGTGATATGATCAGTTTTTCTTCAGCTACGCGTAATTTTACCAGGGTGCATGCTGTCAATCCTCAAAGTTTTACCGAATGGAAAGAAGGAACTCTGGTATTTGATAATGTAAAATTTGGAACTATGCTGGATTTGTTGGAGGATATCTATGGAAAGAAATTTATGGTAAACGATTCCACGCTTTTGAATATTCCAGTATCATTTGGAGTCCCTTACAAAAACTGGGAAACGGTGACAAGTCTGATGGAACTGACGTTGAACGTCGATTTTGTAGAAATGGAAGATAATAAAGTAAGATTATTGAAACGGAAAGGTTGACCACGATCCCGGGACCAGAGATATAGGTCCGGATGTTGGACCCAGGTATTTTTAAAATTGCTTAAAAAAGCTGGAATATTCCTGTACCAGAGGGGTATTCCCATACCAGGGGAGTCAATATTGAATGAGTAAAAGGACTATCGTGGCCAACCCAATCCGAATTAAAGTATTCATTAACAATTTAATTGCTAACTCAACCATGAAAATTAATACATTATGTAGAATTAAAAGAAGATCAGGCATGATTTTATGCTGGATATTTTTGATGTGGTGGCAATTACCCCTCTCAGGGACTGAACCCGTCAAAGATGAAGTGTTGTTGGAAGACGCTTTTCACCAAATCGGAAAACAGTACGGGGTCTATTTTAGTTATGACCGCACCCTCGTTTCCAGCGTAAAAGTCAACTATGAATCGGATCAATCCAGAAAGATGGAGGATGCCCTGGCCTATGTATTCAATCAGACCGATCTCCAGTTTCGTATTTTTGACCAGCGCTACGTAGCGGTCTACCGTGAATCCGAGGAAGGGGTTCAATCATTGAAAAAGATGATCAACCATTTTCAGGACATCGTCGATAAACAAGTTGTCACCAAATCTACCCGGAATGGGATCCAGCCCGCTCAAGCTTTGACCAGGACCTTTCAGCAGGAACTATTAAAAAGTAAAGCCATCGTATATTCGGTGGAAGGCCAGGTGACGGACGAGAACGGAGAACCCCTTATCGGGGTCAATATTCAGGTGAAAGGAACCAGCCAGGGGGCTTCCACTGACCTGGACGGATATTTTTCAATGGAGGATCTTGATGAAAATGCGATTTTGGTCATTTCGTATATCGGCTTTCAGACCCAGGAAGTGTCCGTTGCCGGCAGGTCCAATCTGGCGATTACCATGATTCCAGATACTCAACTTCTTGATGAGGTAGTGGTCGTAGGATACGGGACGCAAAAGAAATCAAATACGACCGGTGCTATTTCTTCCATCCGTTCAAGGGACCTGGAAAACGTGCCCAGTGGAAGGATCGAACAGGCTCTTCAGGGAAGGGTCTCCGGTGTAACCATTATGCAAAATTCAGGGCAACCTGGTTCTTCTTCGACGATCCGGATCCGGGGAGTGACTACGTTCAACAACAATGATCCCTTGTATGTCGTGGATGGTGTGGTGGTAGATGCCGGAGGAATCGGATACCTGAATCAATCGGACATCGAATCCATTGAGGTATTGAAAGATGCGGCATCGGCTGCGATCTATGGTACGAGGGCTGCAGGAGGGGTCATTCTGATCACTACCAAGAAAGGACAGCAAGGGAAGGTGCGCGTCAATTATAACGGATATTTCGGTGCTTCACAGCCTGAAAATATATTGACATTGCTCAATGCTACCCAGTACGCTGTATTGAGAAATGAAAGTTCTGTAGCTGCCGGAAACGGTGTTTTATTTCCGGAGGCCTCTACCTTTGGAACTGGAACAGACTGGCAAAAGGCAATATTCAATTATTCAGCACCCCGCTACTCCAATGAACTAAGCATCAGTGGTGGCAATGCCGTCTCCACGTTCTATTTTTCGGCCGGTATGCAGTCGCAGGAAGGCATCGTCACCTCCGACATTTCAAGTCACGATAAATTAAATTTCCGGCTTAACTCCACTCACAAAATTTCGGATAAAATTACATTCGGGCAAACCCTGGGTTATACCAATCAGAAAGGCGTAGGATTGGGTAATACCAACAGTGAATACGGAGGACCATTGAGCTCTGCTATTAATCTGGATCCAATCACACCATTGATCGTCACGGACGTCGCTTCCCAACCCAATGCGGTAATTTACAATAACGAACACATAATCAAAGATCCAGCTGGTCATCCTTACGGGATCTCCAACTACGTGGGGCAGGAAATGACCAATCCCCTGGCATATACCCAAACACGATTGGGTAATTATGGCTGGTCGGATGATTTCATAGGGAACGCGTTTGTTGAGATAGCACCAATTTCCTCCCTCAAATTCAGGTCTACTGTAGGTATCAAAAAAGCCTACTGGGGCAATCTTGGGTACACCCCGCAGTACTTTCTGAGTAATACCGTTCAAACCAATAAGAACAGTTATAATAAAGGGGAGAATCGGGTATTTAACTGGAATCTGGAAAATTCCCTGACGTACAGCAAGACCTTTGGATACCACGATCTGACCGTACTGGTGGGGCAGGGTGCCTACGTAGATAATACGGGAGGTAATGTAGGTATGACTTTTTTCAACTTGCCAATCGAAGATTACAGGGATGCTTCTTTTGGTTTCGATGTAGGACTCTCAAACCGGGATGGTTATTCCGGTGAATTTGTGCAGCATAAGATCTCTTCGTTGTTTGGAAGAGTCAACTATGCCTTTAAGGATAAATATCTTTTCACCGGTATCGTCCGGAGGGATGGATCTACCAGGTTTGGTTCCGATATGAAATACGGGGTATTTCCATCTTTTTCAGCGGGCTGGAACGTACATCAGGAAGATTTCTTCAGTCCGGCATCCGCCATCACCCGTTTGAAAATAAGAGGAGGATACGGTGTAGTGGGAAATGATGCGATGGCCGATTTCCGATATTTGTCCCTGGTTGTGGGAGGTTTCAATTATGCCGTGGGAAGTGATGGATCGGTGACTACTGGATATGCACCTGAGACTCTTGACAATCCAGGCCTTCATTGGGAAGAAACCAGGTCGG
>CALEIL010000582.1 GCA_937876435.1 uncultured Bacteroidota bacterium | reverse complement strand
ATTCCAATTATACCGATCAATCCAAACTGGATTTTGAACGGTATCGTTTCCCAATTGGACAGGACACCTCTCCGCGTCATCCGGAATAAATACTCCAGATAAAAGGCCGAATTTAAAGCCAGTGGAATCAAAACCGGCAACAAATACCGGGCTTTTTTTTCCGGGATCAACGAGAGAAGGACGACTGATGCCAGGGTCCAGATGAGGGTGAAGGTATACCCCTTTTTATGGAAAACCCTGTTTCGTAGGTAAGGATAAAACAAGCCCACAAACGCAATAATGGTCCACACACCACTCTGGATAAAAAAATTCCAGTAGTAATAAAACGGCCTGACGTTGTAGCTGTTCCAATTGTTTACTTCTTTGGCGGTGATTGCTTTGGCTGCCTGCGTGTCAAAGAAGTATATATACAGATGCCACCAGCCCGAAACGACCAGCGTAATCAGAATCATGATGATCACCGGTCCAGTTCTTTGGGTTCGATCACCTGATCCACGACGTCCGAATCGAAATGTCCACCCAAACGCAATCAAAAACGGTAAAAACAGGGCATACAATGATACAGGACCTTTACTCATAAAAGAAAAACCCAGGAATATACCCGTCAGAATGGCGTGCTGCCAGGTTTTCTGATCCTCGGTAAATAACCTGTAAAAATGATATATGGCGATCATCATAAACCCATGGGTAAATATATCCCACTGACCGTTTCGGCCAGCCCACAATATGTAAAACGAAGTCACGAGGATCAACACACTGTGAAGAGAATATCGGGGTGCATGAGATATCCTAAGTCCCAGAAGATAAGTGAAATAGGCCAGCGTAAATGCCATGAAAACTGCCGGAAGCCTAAGAGCGGCTACGTTTTCCAAACCAAAAATACCTGCGGAAATTGCTGTTATCCAGGTGGGCAACGGAGGTTTTTCGTAGCGTGGTTCACCATTGAAGGTGGTCAGGATCCAGTTTTGATCCTGAATCATCTCCCGGGCTGTAATAAAGTTGCGAGCCTCCATGATATTGATCGGGAGAACACCCAAATGAGGCAAAAATATCAAAGCGCAAACGACCAGGATGACGAGTGGTAAGTATCGTTCAGAAAGCTTCATATCTTTGATTTTTCAAGATCATAATATTGCGAATGTAAATGGTCAGTCCGGCTACATGCCCTACAAACAATACGGGATCTTTTCTGAAAACCGCGTACAACAAAATCAAGAAGGCCCCGATAGCACTGATCCTCCAAAATCCAATGGGTAGGTCGCTGATTTTATGTTTTTCGGAATATAGCCACTGGTAAATAAATCGGAAAGTAAACAGCAATTGAGAACAGATTCCCAGAGTCATCAACCATTTGGGAATATCCTCGTTATGCAAAAGCAAGCTTAGATCGTATTGGCCGTTGTTGTATCCATACAGGACAATCAGCACAGGGAAGAATAAAAGAAAATATCTTACAAAGCGAGGGGATTTTTTCCATTCTCCCTGAATATCGAGATTGCGGATATAGATAAAATACGTGATGGTCTGGCCCAGCATGATGGCCAGGTCCTGACGCAAATATCCGTATACGAATAGGAGGAACGACCCGAGGAGGCTGAGTTTCCAGAAGGCAGACGGGGTGACGATTCGTTTGGATTTTTCAGAAAGAAGCCACTGGACCACCAGGCGGCTGGAAAAGAGAATTTGAGCTAAAAAACCAATGGAGTATACGATCCAGGGACTCATCCTTCTTCGTTAATTTCATAATTGATATATTTTTTCTTCATCCATAGATAGGCAAAGCAGTCCATTAATGGACCCCATATCCGGTTCCATAATCCAAATTTGGCCTGACCGGCCATCCGGGGATAATGTTGGATCGGAACCTGAATGATCCGGCCTTGCTGGAGCAAAATCATGGCCGGAAGAAAACGGTGCAACCCCCGAAACATCGGGATCTTTTTGGCTGAAGAAGTCCGGATCACCTTGAGCGGACATCCCGTATCATCCATCCCGTCGTGGGTAAAAGCCCGGCGAATGCGATTGGCAATAGTAGAGGAAAGATTTTTAACGGGGGAGTCGGCGCGGTCAACCCGCACGCCATTCACCAGATGATAATCCTGGATGAAGGGCAACAGCTTTTCAAAGTCCACAGGGTTTGTCTGGAGATCGGCGTCCATATATCCCGTCAGATCGGACTTCGTGTAATCAAACCCCGCTTTTAGAGCAGCGCTCAATCCCCTGTTTCGATCCAGCGAAATATAATGGAAGGAGTCATTGTTCCGGCACATTTCGCGAAGCAGTGCCAGGCTGTTATCAGAAGAACCATCATCGATAAAAAGAACCGAGGTTTTTCGGGATGCTTTCGGGAGATACCCGGAAAGTGCCTCCCCCAGACGCGGTACGTTATCTTCTTCATTGTACACCGGAACCAGGATCGTGAATTCGTACATCTATGCAATATGAATGAAACTGGACGTAAAGATATTTGATTCTGGCGATATAATGGGTTCAAAAAATGATTTTAGTACCGGGATCACCGGATGGATATCTGTTGAATCGCGGACGAAGCGCGCAAGCGCTGGCAGTTCTCATATTATATACGAACCCGAAAATGTT
>CALEIL010000581.1 GCA_937876435.1 uncultured Bacteroidota bacterium | reverse complement strand
GGTGCTCTCTGATTCATAATTCACACAAGTGGATCGCTTCCACATCATTTTTCATGGGAAAGGTATTTTTGCCGCGTTAATGACAAATGCGTCTGTAGGACCCAAATCCTCCCAGCTTCATAGACTATACACAAGGATGGTTATCCAAACGCAATTTTCCGTAAATCACCCTTTTCGTCCGTGCTCATCGTCAACTCTTTCCATCTGTCAGAATCCGGATCTCCAATGACCACTTTATACGACCCCGCTTCGGGCACCTTGGGGGTGTATTCCCGCGGTGTAATCCGGACAGAAGAAATCAGTTCATTTGATGTGTTATCGTAAATATTAACAACGGGTAAATTCATACCGGTCACCTGTAATGTAGGAAGGCTGTACAGACTGGAATGTGCAAAATTGTCCCATTGATTGATCTCGATGGGCCAGTCGGCATATTGTCCTTCCTGCTGGGTTTCGGGATCCATATACCTCGGCCAGCATTCGAAGCGGATTCTTCTGGTTTTCTTATTAAATTTTACCACACCGTAGCCGGTAGAACGGTCGTACAAAGTAGCTGGTTCCCGATGACTCTTATAAGGACTTGCCGCTGCAAAAACAGTCATCTTATTTCCAAAACCATCGTTGAAATCCCCGGCATAATCCGGTCTGCCTATGAGTGGACGCACCCTTTTTGAGAGAGGGGGCCACCAGCGTCGTGGGAAGATATTACTCAGAGCAGGCACGGTAAATACAAAGTTACCATCACCGAATTGATCGACGCCGTATTGAGCCACCGAAGGCAAGTGCTGATCACCTACGATGTGCACCGCGTATGATTTCCTGAGCAAGCTGACTACTTCATTCCTCCGCATTATGGGCCAGCCATTGCTATCCATATCCCTGGTCATGTCATCATCCTGGACGTATTCTCCTTTTTCAGGAATCTTTAGTTTGCCTGTCACCGAATCATTTTTGGTTCCGATGGGCAGTGTTTGCAAGGTCATAAACGAAGTAGCGGAAAGCAATGCCTTCATTTGCACGCCCTGCGACCAGTCTTCCGTCCATTCCTTCAAAAAATTCATTTGGCGTTCTCCCAGCAGTCTGAGTACTTCAGGTTCCTGATACGATTGAAAGTCAAATTTCAGATTTTGAGCGAAACCATTTTCTACGTCAGCTTCATCCGGTAGATAGTTTTTGGGGGCAGATTTGAATTTTCGATCTTCAATGATGGCAAAATCGAGTCCGGCATATTTCCAACCCGTATAATAAACCCCGATTCCCTGTTTGATAGGAGTGGGATCGACCGGATCGGGCATATGGCTCGTCTGGCAAACCTGGATCATATTCACCCAGTCTGCGGGCAACTTATATCCCCCAGTATCTTGTTTTTCCTTGGTAGTGCCTTCCTGGCTGGTTTTCTTACCGCCTTCTCCCCATACATTTCCATGATATACATCATGGTCGTCGGGCAGACAAATGGAAGGCCGGTTTCGAAACAGGTCCCGGTAGGACCATCCAAACAAATACCATTTTCTCAAAAAATCCAGGTCAGCTTTACGGTACGGCGGGTTATTCTGTACTCCATACCCACCATTCCCTTCATAAATCTGATCTCCCAGAAAAAATACAAGATCCGGCTGGTGCTTGAGGCCATGTCGGACAACTTCGTGGTCTGGAAATCCAAAATCACCGTTACAGCTCATAGCCAAAGCCGCGATGGTCTCTTTATCAATGGGTTCCGGGGCGATAGCACCGTCGAAGCTATACTCCTGTTCTCCTTGATCTACATGAGGCAACCGAACGGTGACCTTGAAAGGAACCTCGGTGGTTTCATTCCAGTTTTCCACTCTGAAGTGTGCAGTTCTTGAATCCGGGCGCACACCCGCGCTTACTTCTTTTTCCCAACTCCCGGATCTGTTTATCCACAAATCCACCTCCATATCCTCCAAGTCTATAGGGGCTAACTGAGCCGTGATTTTGAGGATACCGTGTTCCAGAGTATATTGGGTAAAATAAATGGGACCAAACACCTGTTCGGAGTGATACTGGATCCGATCTCCGGAGACCTGCCAGTTTTCAAATCGTACCTTCCAGGTCTCATCGTCTTCCAACTGATTGGAAGAATCCACTAGCAAAGCTATATTCCCAGTAAGCTGTTCCGCATCGCTGATCCGGGATTCAAAGGACGCTATTTTGGATCCATCAATATTTTGTGCTTCCAATCGCAAATCAAGTCCCTCCACCGAAACCACGAGCCTGACCCCTTTGATCAACTGAGATCTATCCACCATGGCACCTGAAGTTTCGGTACCTGCGAACAATTTTCCTGAATGGTTGACTCCGACGTTGATACCTTTCCCTGTGATGCAGGCTGATTGGAAACCGGGATATCTCCCTTTGAGTCCGAGCGTAAAACCAATTTCACCGTCAAATTTGTCGATGGCCTCACCGTTTAGTTTCAAGGAAACAGAGGTCGTGAAGTGATTTCCGGAAGAACCGACCTGATGGGTCAACAAATGGACATTCCTATTTTGCCCATACACCAGGCATTCCAGGCAACCATCCTTGATGCACCAATCCTGCAATCGGTTGGCCCAATACTCCTCGCCCAGCCATACCATATCGGGCATCCGTTTCCATTGACTCTCGAAATTCACTACTGCTCCGGGAATACTATCGCGTTTTGTGGAATAGTCCATTGGTTTAAAAGGTATACTACTGCCTATCGTACCCAATGCTATGGACTGCAATACTTTTCGTCTTTTCATATTTTATGAGCGTTAAGGACAATAATACAAAATTATTGACCCAATTTAGGATTTACATTGACTTCGGATTCCGGAATAGGCCGTGGAGGAGTGGTAGTCCGACGGATTCGCTACCTCATATAGCGTTGATGGTTTGATCAGGTAATTCCTGAGTAAAGGCATTTCCAGATGAACCTATTTACTACAATTATACGGTAATTGTTTCGGTCATACTGAATGACATACTTAGATCAATGGAAGATTTGGACATGGAATCCATCTTGACAAAATAGAGTTTTACATAGTCTTTGGTACTATTTAATTACCAGACTGGATATAATAGAAGACGGACAGGACCAAGTAAACCAGATATTCTCAAGTATTTTTCAGATTCAGCCCCATTAAATTTCGCGATATTTGTCTGGGTCAATCGTCGATTTTCAGGTAATTTTCCATCCCCAATGAGCCGATTGGGCCAAAGATTAACAATTTTAATTTTTAGCTCATTCTCACCATCAACCAAATAATCCGACACATCAATTTTATACGGAGGGAACCAGAAATTTTGAAATTGGTGATCATTCAACGTGACCTCTGCTACGTCGTGTAAATTTCCCAAATTCAAAATGGCTTTCATCTCATCCAATTTCGATTTATTGAATAGAAACTTTTTATGATAGACAGCTGCGCCTGAATAATACTTAATACGTTCGTCCTCGAAATCCGTCCAGGATTTCAATTCTTCAGAAACAACCTTACTCGGACCTCCCCAGGAAGTATCGAATTCAACAGCCCAATGCTCAGATAACCCGATTATCTCTTGGGTTTCTTCTGATGAGATCTCATGAACTTCTCCATTTGACCAACGAATCGTATAGTCACCCGGTTCGAAAACCGTAGCATTCCAACCTCCCTCCTGGACGTCAAAGGCTATAAATGGATTCGCTTTGGCTACAAAGGTGTTCTCCGGAAACAAGTTTTGTCTATCCTTTTGAATGGAAACAATATGATCCACTCTCTCCTCGTCTGTAAAGACCACAAAAGCAGAACCCTCCGGGACCAAATGAAGTGGTATAATGGTATAACCGTTTTCTTCCCGGTAAGTCAATATCGGCTTAGTTTCACCAGTATAAGGATTCCATAACTCGGGCTTTTTTCCGGTGACTCTAAACCTGCATTCCACCATTTCATATCGGTCGGGAAGGTCTTTCAAATACCTGTATTTAAAATCATTGATGCCTTTACGAGCGTATTTGTTCACCACATAATAGATTTCAGCATCATTTGTAGATCGGTGAATATAATCCAGTGATGTCATGGAATCCGGGCTCGTGAATTTGAAATCAGGATGCACTTCCATATCGGCCAATACCTGGTTGACATCTTCACCCCAAATTACGCTTCCTCTTCCATATCGGTTTTGAGTAATAGTCTTTCCATCAATTTCCCCCCATAGTTGTTCAACAATTTTTTGCAGTTCAGAATCACCCTCGGGATAATCACTTAGCCCGGTAGTCGCTTGGGGTCGGGGAGCCATTACCGTCAATCCATTTTTGACTAGTTTTTCAACCTTTTCCAACACCTCCAGATCCACCGCCTCGTCCGGAGCCATCACCAACAATCGGTAACTCATACCGTCGGGCAATATCAATTTATTGCCCGACACGGATGCCCGGTCAAGAATAATATCTTTGGAACATTTGTCCCAATCATAGCCAAAGTCCAGCTCCGGGTATTCTTCTTTTAAAAAAACAAAATTTGGCACATCGTCCCCATAGTAATACAGCACATCGGCTACGAACAAACCCTGCTGGAGCATATAGCTGCTTCGATTGAGATAATTGACAAAATCACCTGCCTGATTCCACCAGGTTACATTGGGATTGAGATGTGTACCGGCAAAATATTCATTACCGGGTTTGCCAAATTCTTCCGGAGAAGAGGTAAAGGTATGCCATACGATTCGGTTCACACCGGAGCAAAATATCCGGTCAATATTGGCTTTGAGATCTTTGGGTGCTCGTTCCCATTGCGGACCTATACTCGTAGGGCCTTCAGCAGCTACAAATCTTTTACCATTGGTATGGGCTACGCTAGCACTTTGCTTTACTGCCAGACGGGCCGCATCCGAAACCCTGTGGGTATTGGAGCGTGCCCAAAATTCTCCCTGTGGAAAGTCACTTACAGCCATTACTTGCAAAGCATCCACCGGTGCAGAATGGGGCCCACCGGATTCCGGATGTATTCCCATACCGTGATCATGAGCCAGTTTTGCAAACAATTTATAGTGATTTTCAATCACACAATCCCCTACGGTCTTACGGAGATCATGCAAAAAACGATTTGAAATCTCTCTACTTTCTACAATACGACCCGTCATCACGGGCATATACTTATTCAATTCATATCCTCTGAATTTTTTAAACTCTTCCGGAAATTTGTTGGTCCAGTTTGTTACACCCATTTCCCAGCTGTCCGTTTGTAGGAACTTTACACTGTTACCAGCGGACTTAGCGTTATCGATTAATGGTTGGATAACCGTTTTACGGAATAGCTCGAATGCCTCAGGGTTTAAATGGTCGAGGGACAATCCACTCCACCCATCGCTAGTGGTAGATGTTCGGGCCCCGGTGCACGTCCACCCGTATCGGATGATCAACCATTCCCCCGGGGGAGCCTTCCAGATAAGTTCATTGCCATTATAGTAGGCCGATAGATCAATAATGTCTTCCTTCCTAATCACATCTGCTACTTTTGTTGCCGCATACGATTCTCTCAATTGATGCAAAGGATAAATTCCCTTCCACCCCATAGGCTTATTAAAGGACTTTTTTTCCCAGTGGATAATGGCATCGTCTTTAACCGGAGAATCCTTTGGTGGCAAAGGGACCGCCTGTACCATTACATCCTTGTAGATCAGATTTGAGTCAGGTTGAGGCAATTTCATCCGAACATTTACTCCTCCAGATACCTCCACTTCGGAGTACACCAATTTCTTAAGCGCCATGTCAGGAGTTATGGACGGAGCCCCCGGATTCCAACCGCTTTGAACATTCACGCTTAGTTCAATACCGATTCGATCGGCTTCCTTTACAGCGTGTTGGTACAGCTCCATCCACTCTGGACTCATAAATACGGGCCCTGCCTCTGTTTTATGTGCCACATCGTAACTGGAACTACCCGCGTCTACAATTGAGGCACCTCCGTAGCCTTTCGCTTTCATTTCTTCCAGATCCCGGGTAATGGATTCCTTAGTAGCCATTCCATTGAGCCACCACCAATAACACCGCAAACGGGATTCAGGGGGCGGATTTTGAAATCCCGCATTCAGAGCATTATATGATATTTCCTGACTAGTTTTGAGTGAATAATCGTACTGCCCGTGAAGGTCAATAGTAAGCAATATGATTACCACCAATAATATATGCTTTGGCATGGATATCTTAACTTTTTAGCTTATTGAGGCACTTTGACATCCTGACAAATACCAATTAAGCTATGAGATGCTGTTAATCCAAGCATTATGCCCCCTTGGATCAACCCCGTATTACTATTTTTTTTTATAATCACAATACTTACAATCTTACTTACCTATTCTCCCATCCTTCGTTTTGAGGGATAGGGGCATCTTTGTTGGTATCTATAACGTCTTGCGGAATAGGCCACACTTTGTAATCGAAAGTCAGCGTAGCAGGTGTTTCAGGCCAATGGGCATGCTCCCTGATCCGTTCTACAGCGATATTATTACTCATTCTAAGTAGTGTATTCCATCGACACTCTTCATAGATTAATTCCCGGGCGCGTTCATCCAATATGGTATTGAAGTCATCGTCCATATCTGCGGCTGTCACCAAATACTCACATTGGGCTCTTTCTCGTAATAAATTCACATCAGCGGCGGCACCGGCTTTATTGCCCAGACGCTGCTTTGCTTCGGCCCTCAATAAAATCGTTTCAGGTAAACGTATGATATATTCATCGCGAAACAGGTTGCTCCTGTTTTCCCCATCCTCCAGACCGGTATATTCATCTACGGCGATCTTACAAGAGACCGGATAAATCTCACTGGTATTATTGAGAATCGTTGCTTCATCCGCACTCAAATTATACATTACATCCCACGGTATAATTTCCTGGTAATAGGGAGATGATGGTATATTCCCTTTATATCTTCTCCGAAATACAATTTCCGAATTTCTCATATCATTAGCCCATTTTCCTTCGTACACTTCATCCCGTGCATACATGGTTATATTGACTTGCGAAATTCCTCTTCCTCCGAGGCTTTCCAATGTGCCTGATAAATGTTCGCTTACTATATCCCTGAATACCGGGCCATAGGTACGGGAATAAGGCAACTTTGATTTCCCATCTTCTGTCAGATAGGCTGTATAATCGATTTGGGCAGCCCATATGCTTTCGGTATTTCCATCCTGGAAATTCACATTTTCTTCCTGGAAAAGATCCCAATAATAATTTGGGGTTAATAATAGTGTGTCCGCCACAGGGTTGGCGGTTGACCCATTGTCGTAGACTTCAATAATCACCGATTCTTCATCAACTCTTGAACCGAATCTCTCGTTCACCAGTGAATAGACCCCTCCATCAATTACTTTATCAGCATTCTCTACTGAGCTTTGGTACGCCGACTGGGCTTCTGATGAATTACCTTCTGCTTCCAGTTGAATACCTAAAGCCAGGTACAACTCGCTCAGATTATGCTGAGCAGCACCTCGCACCAGACGGCCACCTACGATTGTAGTTTCGGGCAGATCATTTTCTATCGCTTCCAGCTCATCAATTGCAAATTGATAGGTTTCTACACGGGTAGCGGGTTGAAAATCATACTGCGGAATAGTACTTATTTCAGTAACAATCGGAACCCCACCAAAAAGTTCAGCCAGATTTCTATAGGCAAAAGCCCGGAAGAATCGAGCCTGAGCCAGCGCGTATGCCTTTTCTGTATCCGAATCCCATGTAATCTGGGGGAGTTCTGCAGCATACAAAGCCAAATTTGCCCTGTTAATCACGTAATACCAGGTAGAATAAACCTGATAAAATGTATTGTGGTCGGGATTAATTCTCCCGTAATCACTGAAAGTGCTTCCTCGCCGGATAATGGCAACATCGTACATATCGGTGCCTTTACCTCTGAAATCAAATATCCACTGTTGTTCTGTAGGATTGACCCATAAATCCCGAATGTGGGAATATATAGATATCAATACTTGATCAATTTGAGCTGAAGTGGAAAATGCATTATCGACAGTATAGAACGTAGGCGGATTCTCTTCGAGGAAGTCTTCGTCATCGGCGTGCAGCCCGGCCATCCGCTGCCCGAGGATCTGAAGGGGCGGGAGGTCTTCGTGCCCGCCGACGAGCCCATCGGCACGCTGGTGCGCAAGAAGGACGGGCGACCGACGGGAGAGATGAGTGAGGAGGTCGCGCTCGCGGCGCTGCCGCAGTGGGAACTTGTGTCTCGCGGCCTGGAGCGCAGCGACATCGTCCTGCGTCGCGTCAAGCACGTCATGGCAGTTCCGGAGGGGGAAAATGCCTGGCTCATGCGCCTCGAGCGGAGCCTGCGCGAGCATAGCCGTGACTTCGATGAACGCCTCAGGGAGCATCGCGAATGAGCAGCTACGCCCGCCGCCTGCCGGACGCGCAGCGCCGGACCTTGCGCCGGGCGCAGCGGCTTCAGGTGCTCTGGATCTTCGTGCTCCTGTCCATCATCGCGGCGATCTACCTGTCGGCCGGGAACAGCCAGGCGATGAAGACGGCCTGGATCGAGGACACCTTGAGCCTGATCCCGCCGATTGCCTTTCTCCTGGCCACCTGGATCGAGAGCTGGGAGCCGAACGCCCGCTTTCCTCTCGGCTACGTCCGCGTGTCCTCCATCTCCTATCTCGTCAGCTCC
>CALEIL010000580.1 GCA_937876435.1 uncultured Bacteroidota bacterium | reverse complement strand
ATCATCTTGCCGATTTTGACCTATGGTATTGAGGTAGTAAATCAATCCACAGGATACAAAAAGTAGAACAAACGTAGCTACCCGCCAGGGAAAGTTAGCCGGATCCCGCCTGGGCTTTTTGATTCGCCATTTCTTTCCCGTTTCGTCGTTGACTTCATCATTCATTTCCAAACCAATAGCTTTATAATTATTCTATTTCTGCCAACCCTGACTCATTTTAGGTTTTTCAGGCCTTACACTTGCTTTGGAACCACGTATGGATGGCGATATTTTCTGGTCAACATCCGATCAGCTTCCGGATCGTCAGCGAATTGTTCGTACTCCCCCTGGAATTCCAGGTGCCTTCCCAATCGATACGAAATATTGGCTATCAGTGGTAGCGCAGAGGAAAAATGACCTTCCCGAATATCACAATGCAGATCGTGGTCATTACCGGATCGGATCGCATCTACAAAATTGGCGTAATGCTCCGAACCCCCCGGCGCTGCCCGGAAAGTAGGATCGATTTCCTCGTCTTTATTTCCTTCTGAACCGGCAAAAGGCTCTTCTTCTCTTTCCCGGAAAGCCTTCCAGGTTTCGCGGTTGAGCTCCAGATAACCTTCTGTGCCGAAAAACATATTGCCTATTTTGATGCCCAGACTGGATTCTCCGTTGGTGTACCTTCCCCGGGTCTCAAATTCCAAAATCTTGCCATCATCATAAGTGAAGGTGGACGTCTGAGTATTGGGTGTTTCCTGGGAACATTCGGCAGGGCTGATGCCGTAAATACCCCCGGAAGAGTATACGGATACCGGGTGTTCATTTTTGTTGAGGCCCCAGCGGGCTATATCAAACTGGTGCGGACCTTGATTCCCGGTGTCTCCGTTTCCGGTATCCCAGTGCCAGTGCCAGTTGTAATGCCCTCTTTTTTCGTTGTACGGTCTATACTGGGCTGGTCCGAGCCACATATCATAGTGGAGACCTTCCGGTGGCCGGCTATCGGGAGAAATTCCAAAAGAATCCCGGGGTTTGAAACAGGTCCCCCTGGCCATGTACACGTCTCCTATTCCTCCTTCATGAAGAAATTTCATCGCTTCCCGGACATTTTTGATCGATCGGTTTTGAAATCCGACCTGCACGCGGCGGTCGTATTTCCGGGCGGCTTCGATCATCTTCCGGCCTTCGAATACATTGTGGCTGGAAGGCTTTTCGACGTAAACGTGCTTTCCGGCCTGACAGGCCCATATGGTGGCGAGGGCGTGCCAGTGGTTGGGGGTGGCGATGGATACCGCATCGATGTCCTGGTCATCAAACACGTGGCGCATATCCCATACGGTTTTGGGTTCCGAACCGATGGCTTTTTTTACGTTGGCCACTCTTTCGGCGTAAAGGTTTTCATCCACGTCACAGAGTGTGGTCAGCAGTACGTTTCTGTTGTCCTTGAGGGAACACCATTTGCCAATGTGGCCATTTCCCTGACCTCTGATCCCGATCACAGCCAGGTTGATCCTTTCATTAGCCCCGATTACGGAAGAGTAGGATTTAGCAGTCAGTCCCACACCAGTCAACGCTACCGCAGCTGAGCCGGCTACGGTCTTCTTGATAAAATCTCTTCTTTTGTTCATAATAAAAAATGTGGTTTAGAAACTTCTTGAGCTTCGTGAATAAATTTCTCGCCGTAATGTAAAAAAAAATTGTGAACAAAACTAAAAGAAACCATATTTTTTTGCGCCTCCTTTATGTTTTTGCAAGTCAGGTTTTTTTGCATCATGTCCTGATCAAGCCCGGTCATGACGATGGCAATAAACGCACCGGCAAGAAATTGCTTGAAGAAGTTTTTCCCTGTCTGCCAATCCCAAAAAAATATCTTAGAATATTCACTGGTCTGCACTATTTCTACCATCCCATCGAAAGATAAATTCAAGCCCTCCATAATCAGGTAAATACTGATCACCACCGCGGAAATCATAAAGGTGGTTTGCAAAGTGTCTGTCCAGACGATAGTTTTGATGCCCCCTTTGTAGGTGTATAGCCAGATCAGTAAGATTGTAATGGTTACAGTAACCCAAAAAGGCACGTTCCAGGCGTTAAACACAGCCAACTGCAGCACCCCAGCGGCCAAAAACAACCTAAAAGAAGCGCCGACTATTTTTGATATCAGAAAGAAAACAGCGCCGGTTTTGTACGACCAGAAACCAAATCGCTGGTCAAGATAGGTGTAAATAGAGATAAGATTGAGCCGATAATAAAGCGGCATCAGCACCAGAGCTATGACAGCATATCCTGCCAGATGGCCCAGTATGAGTTGAAAATAAGAAAATTGAGAGTTGCCAACTTCTCCGGGAACCGAAATAAAAGTGACCCCGGATAAAGAAGCTCCGATCATGCCAAAAGCCACCAGATACCATGGCGATTGCCTGTTGCCTGTGAAAAAAGTTTGGTTATCAGCTCCCCTCGACGTTAAATAGGAAATCAGCAAAAGCACGCCAAAATAGGCAGATAATATCAGGAGAACTAAAAGCGGAGTCATGAGTTTAAAATTATAGAGTGGGCTAAATTGAGGAATTTTTTTTAAATTTGCCAGATAACAATTAGAACTATGAACTATTCATTTCAAGAAGAACTGCAGACAGAAGTCCTGGAGGATATTGGTTCATCAGATATAAAGGATCTTATCATTTACAACGATGACTACAACACGTTTGACCATGTGATCAACACCTTGGTCAAAGTATGTAAGCATTCACTCCAGCAGGCCGAACAGTGTACCTATATCATCCATTATAAAGGTAAATGTGCGGTAAAGAAGGGATTATTGAAAGAACTGAAACCGATGAAAGAGGCAATTTGCGAAGCAGGCATTTCTGCTAAGGTTGTTTAGTTACCATCATTCTTAGCAAATCCTGATGCACTTTTCTTCCAAATTGATTGAAGAAGCAGTCAACGAAATATCCAAACTTCCCGGAATCGGCAAAAAAACTGCTTTGCGCCTGGTACTGTTTTTACTAAAAGAAGAGAAAGAAAGCACCCTGTCTTTGAGTGAAGCGCTGGTGAACCTTAGAACCAGGATTCTATACTGCAGTACTTGTCATAATATTTCGGATGCCCCTGTTTGTAGCATCTGCTCCTCCACAAAAAGGGATCAGGGGACAATCTGCATAGTAGAAAATATACCAGACGTAATCGCCATT